>JBAUOX010000329.1:0-3879 GCA_049579985.1 Isosphaeraceae bacterium
GGCTCAAGATGGAGGTCGAGTGGTTGAAAAAAAAATCTGCCCGCTTCGGTTGACCTCAAGCGGCCCCTGATCGAGCCATCGAATAGTCATCTGAGCATCCGTAGACAATGCGAGCTCATGGGTCTGAGGGGAAGACAGCCTGGAGATTGCCGCGAGCCTATTAACTCCACTTACCGGCTGGGAGACTCCGGAAACTCTGCCCGCGCCGCCGTGAACCAGCCTACGTTGACGGCGGAGTGGGAAGATCGCCATTACACAGGCCTTGTCCGAGAGCCGGATGCGGGAAATCCGCCTGTCCGGTTCGATGAGCGGGGTGTGGAAACGGAGTATGGTCATCCGACGATGCCACCGCGCCACACCTCGACTCTACTATTGATTCTAGCTGCGTTCCCGTTTCTGCTCCTCGGCGGGTGTCACGGCGCACCTCCTTTCGCTCGCGGGAGTAGGTCTGCCACGGCGAGCTGGCCGACAACCTGACCGTCGATGACGAGGTTGACCGACTCCGACTCGTTCAGGATCTTGGGAGCCGGGTACTGTCCCCCAACTGGCCCTTCGTAGACTTCCAGCCGGCGCTTCGGAACGTTGACGATCCAGTAAGCGGGGATGCCGCCAGCCCCGTAAACACGGGCTAGCTTTCGGTCCTTGGCCACGCTCGAGCGTGTGACCTCCACAACCAGGGCGATGGAAGTAGGCCCGGGATGTTGATCGGTGTAATCGTCGATCGAGCCCTTGACGACTGACACATCGGGCTCCGGCTCGCTTCGCCGCTTTGGGATGCGGACCGGATCTTCTTTGCTCACGTGCCAACCGCTCGGGAGCCGTTGCCTGATCGCGTCGAAGGTGCGTTGCGTCGCAACGCGATGCGCGGGGTTCTTCACTTCCTTCTCCACGATGCGCCCCAGGATGAGCTCAAAGCGGTTCGTCTCCGGCAGGATTCCGTTCTCCACCATCCGGTCGTACTGATCGACCGAGAGTCGTTTCGTGATCGTGGACATGGGCTTCACCCCTCCAACAGCTTGAAGCGAACGACGTTTGCCAGATCAATGACATACGTGCCATTGTCCGAATCCACGATGGCCGCCTTCCGGCCGCCGGCGTAAGCGATCCACTCGGGATGTTTGACATAGATCTGCGTACCGTCTGCCAACATGATCTGGAACGGGCAGAACCGACGGGCGCGAGTCAGCCCTCGCAAGCGCTCACCTTTTTTCATCGCCTTGGTGCTTCCTGGTCATAGCCTTCCGACTTGGCATACCCGATCAGCGCTTTGTCGATGACCTTGGCCACGTCTGAACGGCAATGGTCGGCGAGGCCATCAAGCCACGCCTTCCAGGCAGGATCACCCTTGATCGTTACAGCGATCGCTTTCCTTTCGGCCGCCGGTTTGGGCTTGGTCGCTTTCCTCTTCGCCATCACAGTCGATCCCATCGCGGTCCCCTTTATCTAGACCCACACGTAACCGAGCATAGCCCACACACGGCAATTCTACGATATCGATGTTCATTAGTCTAGACCCTGGATTTCTGAGGTTGACTCGGGTATAGACCCGGACTATAATCGGTTAGTCGGGCTAGAAACGCGGAGCCGAAACGGGGATGCAGCTAGAATCGATAACTAGCTGCGTCCCCGTTTCCAGTCCGACCGGCAGTCGGTGGCCCCCAAGCATCATCGCTCGACCTTGCCACCAAATTCGCTCGAAGACGTAGGTTAATAATCCATATAAACTCGCGCCGAAAACTAAGCTCGCAAAACTTTTGTCGGAAACGGAAAACGTAGCTTTTTCTCTACCACACGCCGGTCCAGTGCCGGTCAAAAGTGGGTCTTGTACATGCTGACGTTTGGGGTCACTCACGTTTCCCAGGTGCCAGAAAGTAGGAACCAGGCACTGAGCGCGATCACCAGCGCCAGGAACGGTACCAGGGCCGCGAGTGCGTAGAACGAGATGGCCGCGGCACGGGTCAGGATCTCATGCTCGTTGATTTTCGTCCAGGTCCTGAGGCACACCTCGCGGAACGTCAGGCCGCCTGGGTGCATCGCCGACAGCAAGCGTCGCCTGGAAGAGGTCATGGTTCCATCTGGCCCGGCAAAAGCCTCGAGACCCGCGTTCCGGGAACGGTCCCCGGTTCCTGCTCGAGAGACACATTCAATGCAAATGTGATATTGACTGCAACTCGTATCCGATGGTACCCTCCCCCTGTCCCAAAGGCATGAGTTTACCCGCCTGGCTGGTCGATAGAGCTAGGAGGGGAGCCGGGTGTTTTCGAGACACGAACGGTCTTCCCCCGGCGCTGATTGGGACAACGAGACCGGCCGGCCCGAAGAGACGGATGGGGAAAACCCGGAAGGCTCGATCGGTCAGGACGGTTCAAAGTGCGTCAAACAGGACGGAACCTCCTTGAGCCCGACGTCGAGCACACCCGAGGTCAGGTCTTTAACCGCGTCCCGGCGGGCCCCGTTCCGCCGTCATCACGAACCTGGCGAACCAGCAACCGCCGGCGCTCGCCGAGCGGAGCTGGTAAGAATCCTGGGAATCGTGGTACTGGCCGCGCTCATGGGTTTGACAAGCTGGGTGGTTGCCTCGATATCAACCTGGCTGGTTCCCGTTTATGTGACCGCGATGGTCCTGATCTTCGTAATCCCCCAGGTTCAGCACCTGGGAGAACCAGGGCCGGCCGGCGAACCGGCCGGCGTGAGCGCGGACCGAGCGAGTGAGGCTACCAGCCCCGCGAGCTCGGGTGCAGACTCTCCGGGCGCAACAACCCTGGGAGTGGACGGTTCACCCGAAGCATCGGCCGCGGGCGCCAAGCCACCCGGTTCTACGACCCCAAAGCGCCGGCGCACCCGGGGCCAAGGTCGAAAACCGGTCAAGCCAGGGCCCGAACCGGCCGTCACCACCTCACCTGCGGCCTGGATCCGAATTGGCCCGGGCAAGTTCGTCCGGGCTGATTCCCAGGACCAAGGGTATGCTTCGGCGCCGGTACCTCACGCCCCGTTAGAAGCCGCCGAGGCTTCGATCGAGGCGACAAGCTCTCCGCCAGATCTGGTCGATCACGCCCCGTTAGAAGCCGCCGAGGCTTCGATCGAGGCGACAAGCTCTCCGCCAGATCTGGTCGATCACGCCCCGTTAGAAGCCGCCGAGGCTTCGATCGAGGCGACAAGCTCTCCGCCGGATCTGGTCGAGGAGACCAATCCGAACGCCGTCTCGACCGCGGTTGATGTGCCGAACCGGGCGGACCTCGACGAGTCTGGACCAAGCCCTGAACACGAGACTCCCTCCGAGGAGCCGGCGGCGATTGCGGATCCGGAACCGGGTTCGTCCGTCGTCGCCCTTGTGCTGAAAGCCGACGTGGGACGGCAGGAGTCTGACTCCACCGCCGCCCCAGCGACGATTGCAATCGACGAGGATTCCCCTGCCGATTCGATCGTTGCTGAACCGGTCACCGAAGTGTATGGTATCGCACCCGCTGCCTTCGGCCCCAGTCTGCTCGAAGCATCCCTGGAGAAGGAGGACCACGAACAGGGATGGACAGACTTGCCGGATTCCACCTGGACAGGTACGAAAACCCCGGTCAATGCCGGAAATGGTAACGGGAACAGGTACAACTGGATGCGGCTCAAGCTGCAATCCGGCGTGCAGACTGTTTCTGGTTGCCTTCCTCGACTGGTGAAGTCGCGGCGCTTGCAGAACGTTCGTTCCGGAGAACGGAGGCAAGGTTTCGCAGAACCGGGCCGCGCGGCAAATTGCTCCGCACGCGCTATGGTTCGGCGAAACTTCGGCCGTTCTTCCAGGGCTCACCGCGGTTATCAACCCCGCTCACCCCCGGCGCGTTCCTGACTGATCGCCAGTGCCGGCGCCGGCTCTTCCTTTGACGATTGAGC
>JBAUOX010000330.1:0-8679 GCA_049579985.1 Isosphaeraceae bacterium
CGTTCGACCAACGACCAGGTGCTTGCGACTCAGGATCTGGTTCGGGCCATGCAACGGATCTCGGAAGTGACCAACCAAACGCTGGAACGAACCACGCTCTCGCGCACCTCGCTCCACGCCCTCGTCCGGTCGTGCGAGCCCTGGCAGCGACTTGCGTCCGCCGGGACTGGCGCTGAGCCTCTCGCCGGGGGAGAGGTCGCGCGATGACCAATGCGGCCGCCACGCGAGCGCTGAAACCCGTCTCTCTGGCCGACCGCCTGGACGAGCTCGCCGGCCGGTTCGGACTGGTGCTGGCCGGAACCCTACCGCTGAGCCAGCTTCCCGACGTCAGAGGGGCAATCCAGGATCTGCGGACGGAGGCCGAGAACCGAGGAATGGTTGGGCGGTCGCGCGCTCTGGGGCGCATCGGCCTCTTGACGGAGGTCTGGGAATGTCTCGCGACCGATCCTGAAAACCGGGCGGACGAGGTCGGGTTCTTCTGTGCGCAAGCCCTGACCCAGCTTGCCCGGAGCGACGAGCCAGGTGACGGCAATAACGGCATCGTGGACTGGATCCTTGATCACTCCACATCGACCTGGGGGGAATACCTAGCCTTGCTCGAAGGCCAGGAAGGAGAAGACGAGGACCGCGGCGCCGGGCTCGAGGCGCTCGATCCCAGCCTCGAGCCCGATGCTGACGCCTCGTTGCGGATCGATGCCCAGGCCCTGATCCGGCTCTTCCAGGCAGGTGCGGCAGGCGACCGAACCGGTACTTCGGGCTCGAGTCCGCCCGCGGTCTCGGCGCCGGTGCGACCGGCCGCCCAGGTTCGGCCGGATACGGTTCCTCCAGTATTCACAATGCCTGCGCGACCGGCCGCCCAGGTTCAGCCGGACAAGATCGTTCCTGCGTTTACGATTCCCGCATTGCCCCAAAAGATTGATCTCGATGAGGAAATCCGCGAGGCCTTTCTCGCCGACGCCTCGGACCTGTTGGAGCGGATCGAGCCTCTGGTGCTGGGCCTCGGCCGCGACGCCGACCCCAGGCAATCGCTGCGGGAGCTGGGGCGGTGCTTCCATACGCTCAAGGGAGCGGCCGGCAGCGTGGGATTGGCCGACCTTGCGACCCTGGTACACGCCCTGGAAGAACACCTGGAAGAGACGAGCAGCCCGGCCTCCGCCGACCTGATCGACGTGCTCCACCAGACGCTGGGATACCTCGACGGCCTGATCGGATTGCTGCGCACTCGATCAGCCAGGACAGGCGGCATCGATCGATCCACCGCGGGTTTCGATCAACCCGGGGGAGATCCATCAGCACCACCGTCCTCGAACATCGACCGCCAGGGTTCCACCCACGGGCAGGCGCCGGCCATCGGGCCGGACCAGGGCGCCTGGTCTTGCCAGGAATCCTCATCCGAGGCCGCGACCGATGGCTCGGCGTCCGCGGGCGATGGGCCGATCCGCGTGCCGGCGTCCCGCTTCGACGAGCTTATGGACCTGGTATCCGAGCTGATCGCCAGGCGCCGTCTCTGGACCGCTCAGGCCGGGTCGCTGAAGACGATTTCTAGTGTCGTTCGCAACTGCCGCAGCCGGATGCTGGTGTGTCTGGACCGGCTTCACGAAGCCGGCCTGGGACGAGAGAATCGATCGCCGCTGCTCGATGCCCGGGTGGATTTACCCGGCCAGTTGCGCCGGCTTGGCGAACTGGCCGACGACCTGGTGGTGCTGGCCGAAACGGCTCAGGCGGCGGCCTTGCCCCTGGCCGACCACGGCGATGCACTGGGTCGTCTGACCCTCCAGCTCTGGGACGAGCTGCAACGCATCCGGATTGTGAGCATCCAGGGGCTCTTTCAACGCCTGGTGCGGGTTGCCCATGACGCGGCCAGGGTCGAGGGAAAGCAAGTCGACGTCGTGATGGTCGGCGAGCAGACCGGGCTGGACCGGGCTGTCCAGGACAAGGCCTTCGAGCCGCTCTTGCACGTGGTTCGCAACGCCGTGGGGCATGGGATTGAATCTCCCACGGCTCGGCTCGCGTCAGGCAAGTCCGCGTCCGGCCGGATCACTCTCGAAGCACGGCGGGAAGGGAACACCCTGGTCGTCTCGGTCCAGGATGACGGCCGGGGCCTGGACCATGAGGCGATCGCCGCCAAGGCGCGGAGCCTGGGCCTGCTTCTGCCCGACGAAAAGCCCAGCGCCGAGCGCCTCAATAACATGATCTTCCACTCTGGCTTCTCGACCAAAAAACAGGCTAACGCAATCTCGGGCCGGGGCGTCGGGATGGACGTCGTGGCGCGCGAGGTGGGCTTGCTCAAGGGAACGATCGAGCTCCAAACGGAGTGGGGCCGGGGAACGCGACTGACCATCCGTCTGCCTGCCCGCCTGGCGCTGGAGACCGCCATGATCGTCCGGGTTGACGGCCAGGCCTTCGCCCTGCCGGTCGCCCAGATCGAGTACGCGCAGCCGCTGGAAACAGGTGGGGATGGAGAGCTTGCAGGCGCAGAGAGCGGCCCATCCCCAGCACGCTTCGTGACGTTCCGCGACCGCCGCATCCCGGTGATCCACGCTCGCAAAATGCTTGCGATTGCCTGCACGCCTGCGCCGGCATGGCCTAAGCTTCTTGTGGTTCGTTCAGCAAACGGCCTGGTCGGCCTTGCGGTCGATAGCATCGAGGGAACCGAGGATCTGGTAATCAAGTCGCTGGGAACGCTCCTGGCGGGACACCCGGTGATATCGGGAACCAGTCTTTCCGTGAGCGGCGAGGTGATCTCGATCCTCAATCCCTCGGGGCTGAAGCGTTGGATGAGCGAGGGGCTGCCGCCGGAACCGGCAGAGCCCACGGGATCAGGAACGGCCCCGGGGCGTCGTCCCGGCTTTGCCGTGCTGGTTGTCGATGATTCGATCAGTGTCCGGAGGGTGATCGTGCGGCATCTGCGAAGAATGGGGCTGGATGTCGATGAGGCTTCTGACGGCCTGGAGGCGCTCGGCCGCTTGCGGTCTCGCCCGTACCGGCTGGTCGTGACCGACCTGGAGATGCCCCGGCTTGATGGATTTGAGCTGCTGGCAGAGCTGCAACGCTCCGAACTCCTCGCCCCGATTCCCGTGATTGCCGCGAGCACGAAGCTGGACGAGGAGACCCGGCGGCGGGTTCTGGCTCTGGGAGCAAGGGCCTTCCTTGCCAAGCCGGTGGATCCGACCGCACTGGCCCATGCCGTGAGCCCGCTGCTTGCACAGGCTGGCGGCTGAACCCGGACGATCACATTTCTTCGGAGAAGTCATGGAAAACCCCCTGGTTCTTGTGATCGACGACAGCCAGACCATTCGCAAGATGGTCGAATGCCACCTGTCTCAGGCCGGCTACAGGGTCGCCCTGGCGGCGGATGCCGAGCTGGGGCTGCAGATGGCTCGTACCTTGCAGCCGGACCTGATCCTGCTTGACCACCAGCTTCCCGGAACGACCGGAGATGAGGTCTGCCGCCAGCTCCTGGACGACGAGCAGACGTCCAGGGTGCCAGTGGTCATCAGCTCGGCCATGCGCAATCGGGCCTTCGCCCAGTACACCGGATTCGCCAACGTCATCGACCAGATTCCCAAGCCGTTCACTCCCGAGCTGCTCAAGAGCGGCGTGGCCAACGCTCTGCAGACCGGAGCAATGGTCGTTCAGGCTCAGCGGACCGGCTGCGCCATGCCGGAGGCCGTGGGCGAGGTGCACGACGCGACGCTCGAAGGAACCACCCAGGCCTTCCCGCTGCCGATGGTGCTCGCCTTTCTCAACAACGGTCAGCAGAACGGCCGACTCACGCTCGAATCGGGCAACGACCGCATTCGCTTCGCTCTTTCCGGAGGCAGAGTGCAGGCGGTCTATTCGCCGACGATCGGCGCCGAGCGGCTGGAAGAGACTCTCCCGGACGAGCTGGCTGATCTCGGTCCGCTCCTGGCGCTGACCCTTGGCGAGCAACAGGATCCCTCGATGGCCGGGCTGGTCAAGATGCTGGAACGGAGCCTCGCCGACCCGCGACGGCTGCGGGGGCTCCTGCGGTTTCAGGCCGCTTCGCTCACGTACCAGGGTTTGACCGGTGCGCCGGGCAAGTTCTCCTTCGAGCCGGTTACAAGCCTGCCTCCCATGTTTCAGGCGCTGCCTCTCCAGTTGAGCGTGGCCGCCCTGCTTGTTGATGGCACTCGACATTCGCGCGCCAGGTTCGACCCCGACGAGTGGGGGCAGCTCGTATTCGCTCGCCAGACGGCTCGAGGCGGCAACTCCGACCGGGCGGGACTGGCGAATTCCGAAATCAAAGTCTACACGCTGCTGGACGGCGCCCGCGCCCTCCGGGACATCACCCGCGAAGCTGGGCTGAACATGATGGACGTGATCGCGACGGTCCACGGCCTGGAGCTGGCCGGAATGCTGGAACGGCGAAACCCGTCGTCCACCGAATCCATCCTGGCGCTCGACGATGATCCCGAGACCGTGCGCCTGATCCAGCGCGTGCTGGGGCCGGAAGGGACCAATCATCAACTCAAGGTGGTCCGCGATCGCGTGGCCGCCCAGCTTCTCATGCGGCGCCAGGGCTTCAACCTCGTCATCCTCGCCCTGGACCGTCCCGACCAGGAGGCCTTCTTTCAGGCCTGCAAGCGACAGAACACCGCAGGCAGCCGGTACATCGGCATCGCCAGCATAGAGGATGAGAATGAGCTGGCGCGACTGGATGCGATGGGATTGGATGGAGTGCTCCATCGGCCGGTAAGCGCGGGCGACCTGCTCGCCACGGTGAAACACCTCTTGAACATCGGTCGTGCGACCATGGCCGGCGTTGCCTGAGCGCGAGGGGCCAATCGGCAGAAGGTTGGGGCGGAGATCGGGCATGGAGAAACCAGGAATGATGGACGGTACAAGCGACACTGGATGCGTCCGGACGGATGCGGATTACCTGGAGACAATCGCCCTGCTTCAGGATGAGATCGCCCGCCTGGAAGAAGAGCTGCTGGCCCGCGAGGAGATCGGCCCGAGCACGGCGCACACCGATCGCTCGCGCGCGGACCCGAGCGACCCTGACGAGCTGCCCAACCGGCAGGAGCTCGACCGGCTTGGTGCCGAGCTGGCGGCCCGGGATGAGACGATCAACCTCCTGCTTGACCAGCTTCGCCTCGTCGAGGAAGCCGAGTCGGCCAGCCGGGTCGAATGGGAGCAGCTCACCCAGTGGGTCGCCGAGGTCGAGCAGCGCATCGAGCGACAGGACGGGACAGGCACAGAGAAGCTCGCTCTGGAGCTGGATGCCCATCGCAAGCAAGCCGAGGAATGCCGGCTGCAGCTCGACCTGGAACGCACGGCCTGGATCGACCAGCGCCGCGGCCTCGAGAACGAGATCCACCGCCTCCAGTCGCTGCTGGCTCGCGCGGCCCAGGAAGGCGCTGCAACCAGTGACCACGCGGCGCTCGCGATCCTCGAGTCCGAGAACCAACGCCTGCGACAGCTCTGTCAGGATCACGACGAGACCATCAAGTCCGAGGCTCGATCGCGGCGCGAAGCGATGGAAATGGCACGACGCGAGATCGAGGAGGTCCGCAGCGAACGTGATCTCGTCAAGGATGAGAGAGACCGCGAGCGCCGCGAATACGAGATCGCCGTCGCCTCGCTGCGCTCTCGAGTCTCCCAGGCGGCCCTGACCGCGCGTGAGAACAAAGGTCCCGCAACCGGGTCGGACGCCAGCAGCGACGTGCCCTCCGCACTCGAGGCCGACATCCGAATTCGGGAGTTCCGACAACATCTCAAGGAAATTCACTGCCATGAGGCGGAGGCCCGCAACCGCAACCGGCTGGGCGCCAGGCTGTCCCGGCTCTGGACCCGGACGGGACCCAGATGAACATGAATAACCCCGGCAAGAGCGACACTGCCATGGAATCGCGCGAAAAGCAGCGACCGACAAAGCCTGGACTGCAGTCCTTGCCTGCGGGGCTGATCCACAACCTCGAGGAGCTGCGCGACTGCATCCTCCGCCGGCTCGAATCGATCGAGGCGCTGGCGCGTCGCTGCTCGGGCGTACCATCCGTCGAGATCACCCGGACGGAACAGATGCTCAGGCAGAGAATCGATGAGCTGGAGCTGGAACGCAGTCGCTCCCTTGCCGACCTGGCCAGTGAAGACCCGAGCGACAAGCAATTGCTGACCCAGCTTGAGAACGACCGCAAGTTGCTCGCCGAAGCCTGGGAGCGACTCGAGCGCGAACGGATCGACGCGATCGCGGCGGGGTCCGTCGCCAGGCCGGCGCTGCCGGCTCGTCATTCGCACCCGGCCGAGGGGCTCGCCATGCATGGTTCGCCTGCGCAGCGACCCACGGCCACCGCCGAGACCGCCAACCCCGTTGCGGAATCCATTCTCCGTCAGTTTCAAACGCTCTGTAGCGACGTCCGCCGCACGACGGACGCCCGCTGTTCCCCGCACTGAAAAGGCGCCACACCATGCCCGCGGATCTTTCACTGCACCAGGAACACCGCAACGAGCAGGACGCCTTCCGCCCTGACCGCCCCGCGGGCATCTCCCTCGCGGCGCCGCGGCGACGGCCCGGGTTGGGAGCCCGCTTTCTGGCCTGGCTCACTCCTGGCAAGCAATCCCGGCCAAGACGCCCCACCACCCGGCACACCGGCGAAAGCACCGGCAAACCCACGCGCCCCACGGACGATCCTGGAACCAAAGATCTCGGGATGGCCAGGAGACTGATCTCCCAGGATCGTTATGGCTTCGTGCTGCTGAGACAAGCCATGGGGCAAATCGCCGACGAGGACGCTCGCGCCGCCTGGCAGGCGTTGAATAGCCAGATGGCACTGGTTCCGGCGGGCAGCGTGCCCTTGATGCTCTGCGACGGCAGCTTTGCCGCCGCCGATCTCGAGGGCTTTTATCTTGATCGCTGCGCAGTGACCAACCGGCAGTTCCAGCGGTTCGTCCTCTCAGGCGCGTACGACGACCTGCAGATCTGGCCTGCCGAGGTCTGGCCCAGCGTGGCGCGGCTCACCGATCATTCAGGGCGTCCCGGACCCAGAGACTGGGAGGATGGCAAGTTCCCCGCGGGCAAGGCCGAACACCCGGTCGTTGGCGTCTGCTGGTACGAGGCTGTTGCCTATGCGCGCTGGGTGGGCAAGCGACTGCCGGCCGCCGCGGAATGGCAGAAGGCCGGCGGCTGGCCCGAACAGCTCAGCGGCGGAATGTGCAACCGTTATCCCTGGGGCAACATGTTCGAGCCGGCGCGGACCAACCTCTCGGCGTCCGGCGTGGGCCAGACCACCCCGGTGCGCGAATATCCCTCGGGAGCCACGCCCAACGGAATCTACCAGATGACCGGCAACGTCTGGGAGTGGCTCGACGATCCCCTGGAAACCATCCCTTGCCAGCCCGGCGAGTACTTCCAGTCCTGGAAACCTTTGCGCCGGATCGTCGGAGGAGCATTCAATACCTACTTCCCGAGCGAGGCAACCTGCCAGTTCGTCACCGGCCAAGGTGAGCTGGATCGCCGCGAGAATATCGGCTTTCGCTGCGCACTGACGCTGGGCCACTTGCGACCTCTGCCGTGAAGGGCTCCCTGACCATCGCGATCCTGCCATGACCCAGACATCATCACCGTTTTCGCGTTGAGAGCTTCGCCATGTCACGCTCACCACTCTTGTCGGAATACAACCGCCAGCGGAACGACTACGCCTGCCCCCTGTGCGGGGGCCACACCTACGAAGGGGAACCCTGCGGGACCTGCTTCCTGCCCTTCAAGGTGATCGAATCGATCCGGTCGCGCCCCCATCCTCCCAGGTTCGTCGTGGTCCTTGGTCCGACGGGGGTCGGCAAGACCGTCTACCTGGGAATGCTGCTCGACCTGCTCTCGCGCGGGGTCGGCGGACTGCGGGGGCTCTCACGCAGTCCATACTCACTCACCTTGCACCGCAACTTGATCCTGGCGCTCCAGCGGCAGCGTTTTCCTGAGAAAACACCCGTCGAGACCGACCGCTGGAATTGGCTGCACTGCGAGATCCTGGGCCCTCGCGGCAAGAGCACGGCCGACATCGTGACGCCCGACGTGGCTGGCGAGGCCGTGATGTCCGAGATGGAGAACCCGGGAACCAACAAGACCATCCGGGCCCTGATCAGCCGGTGCGCGGGTATGGTCGTCCTGGTCGACCTCGTGGAGGTTGTGGCGGACGGCCAGAGTCAGGAGCTCTTCGCGATGCAGCTCATCAGCTATCTCGACGCGCTGCGCCCGGGAAGGAAGAAGTCGCGCAAGCTGGAGGTGCCAGTGGCCGTTGTATTCACCAAGGCTGATCTCTTCGAGGAATGGATCAGCGATCCCGAGTCGTTCGCGCGGGGCAACGTCTCGAGTCTTCATGCCCAGTGTCAAGCAAGGCTCGAACACTGTTGCTTCTACTGCTCCGGCGTGGCCGGCTCGTCCGCGAAGCTCGTGGACGACTCGGGGCAAGAGAGCCTGGTCCCCCTGCGAGTCGAGCCGCGCGGGATTGTCGAGCCGTTTGCGTGGATGGTCAGCAAGCTTGGCGAGTGTGCCGTCAACCTTCGATTGACGGGTTGACAAACGGCTCGTACAGAAGAGAAAGATGAAGAGTAAGATCAGGAAGAGGACTAAGAGCAAGAGCAGGAGTAGGAGCAAGATCGCGACGTAGGGCAGGCCTTCCAGCTTTCCTTTGGCGAGTGCATGAGGTCCGACTCTTAATC
>JBAUOX010000331.1:0-1660 GCA_049579985.1 Isosphaeraceae bacterium
CACGGTCGGCACGTTGACTCGCATCGCTCCCATGAACATCCCGGGCACGATCTTGTCGCAATTCGGGATGCAGATCATGCCGTCGAACATGTGAGCCTGGATCATCGTCTCGACACTGTCGGCGATCTGCTCGCGCGAGGGGAGCGAGTATTTCATGCCGTCATGCCCCATCGCGATGCCGTCATCCACGCCGATTGTGTTGAACAAGAATGGCACGCCGCCCGCGGCGCGCACGCATTCCTTGACGAAGTTGCCCACGGCTTGAAGATGGACATGCCCGGGAATGATATCGACGTGGCTGTTGCAGACCGCGATGAACGGCTTGTCCCAGTCGGCCTCGCTGACCCCGGTGGCACGCAGCAAACTGCGGTGAGCGGCCCTGGCGTCGCCTCGCTTGATGGTGTCGGAACGCATGCTGTGAACCTCGATTCGGATGGGTATTCCGTGATCTTCCCTCATGGTAGCAGACCCCACGAACGCCTCCAAGGTAGGGCGATCGGCCCGGGGGCCGGCCTTCTCCTATTTCCAGACGAAGTGGCCGAGCAGGAGGCCGGCAAGAAAGGCCATGGGAAGTGCAAGCAAGACCAGGAGCGACCAGGCCAGGACAGTCGCAGGCTGGAGGATCACCTCGCTCACGGCCTGGAGGTGGCGGCCCGGGGGCAAGAGCGTGGGCGTCTCGATCTTGATCGCGGGCAGGACTGCTCCGATCGCCGGGTTCACTGGCGGGTCCAAGGAGCGAGGCTCGGCCGCAACGACCGGCGGAAGTTCGGCCGGTGGAGGCGTCTGCGCAAAGTACGCCTCGACCTCAACGGGATCGCCTGGAAGTGGCTCAGACTGGGGCTCCTTGGCGGCCGGAGCCGGGGAAGTGATGCCCTCGCTGGTCGTGACGACGAGGTCCACGAACTCGGCCTCAACCCGGATGTCTTCGGGACGGAGGGTCGCAAGGTCATCCGGTATCGCTGCCGCGATCTCTTCCATGAATGAAGGCAAGGCGTTCCCGCCGGACTTCGACGTGGGTGCGCTGGAACTCACCGGCACGCGCGATTCCGGGGTGAAGCCGTGGCCTGACCGGGACGCGTCCGCCGTGGCCGTTTGCTCCTCAGGTCGCGGGACCTTCAGTTCGGCTGCGCACCTGGGACAGGAGATGACCGTGCCGGCCTTCCTGGACAAGACCCCCAGGAGCTGATTGCATCGATAACAACGGAACCTGAGGTGGTCTTCGGACATGGCTGCGAACTCTCCTCTCTCTCCACTTCGGTCCCTCGGCGGGTGTGATCCTGCCGCTGATCTCCAGCCTACGCGCCATCGCTCTCTCATGCCACACCTCTGCTCGCGCCGGAGGCGGTGCGGGGCTGGCATGCTGCAAAGTTGGTCTTGACCGCCCTCTGATCCCGACTGCTTTCGTTGCGAATTTGTTTCGTTCGGCGAGTGTCGACCCGCCGGGGCTCGGAAGAGCTGGGGATGAGCGCACCTTACTGGCCAGGGGCCTGCGCCACCAGGCTCCAACATGCCACCCCATTCGGGTCTTGGTAGCAAGGGCCCGGAGTGAATCTTCCAAGGCGCCACGGCGATGAAGCCGTGGAAGACGTCCTCCGCGACGAATGTATCTCGCAACGCCTGTCCTTCTTTTCGCCTTGATCCGCAATGGTCTGGCTATGAG
>JBAUOX010000332.1:0-15971 GCA_049579985.1 Isosphaeraceae bacterium
TTGGTCCAGAAGTTCTTTTTCTTCGCCGCGGCTTTCTGGGCGGCCGCCAGAAGCGCAGCCTGCTTCTGGTTGGCCGCGGCTGCCGCGGCCGGAGACGCCGATGCGGCGGCGGCCGGGGTGGCTGTCGTGGTCGGCGTCACGGTCGTGGTACTTGCCGCGGCCGAAGCCACCGATGCGGTGGCGGCCGGGGTGGCCGTCGCGGTCGGCGCCGCGGTCGTGGTACTTGCCGCGGTCGTCGTCTTGCTCGCAGTGGCGGTGCTGGTGCTGGCAGTCGTGGCGGAAGTCGTGGATGTGTTCTGTGTCACCGGCGTCAAAGTTCCGGCGGGCACCAGGTTGTTTGGCGAGTTCGAGGACGCACCCTGTGCGTTCGCGAGCTGGGTTATCGCGGCGACAATCGCCTGCGCGGCGGTCTCCGTCGTTGAGGTGGTCGTCGCCGCACTGGCGGCTTGGGCAACGGACGATGTCGTCGAGGGCGTTGTGCTCGAGCTCGGCAGAGTCGTGCTCGCGGTCACCGGAGTCGTGCTCGTTGTGGTCGCAGTCGTACTCGTTGTCGTCGGTGTCGTGCCCACGTAGGGCGTGGTCGGTGTCGTGCTCGTGGTCGACGTGCTCGAGGACGATGCGGGCAGGAGAGGAACCATGGAGACCGAGAAGGTCTGTCCGTTGACCGTACCCGTCTCGACCACGGGGGTTCCCGTCGTCACGCTGACGGAACCGCTCCCCCCGAACAGCGAGTAGAAAGGCAAGGCCGTCCCGGGCTTCTCGTTCCTGTTGACCCCGAAATTCGCCGGCGAGAGGTTGCGATACTTCTTGATCGCCGACGCTGGCACGAACATGAACTTCGGCAACAGGTGCTGTATCTCCACAATGTTGCGCTGGGCCAGCGGCGCGACCAGGAAGCCGTTGGCCGAGGCCCTCTGCCGATCGACGATCACGTACGCGTCGGGCTGGGGAAGCAGGGTCTTGGCCAGCATCTTGAACGAGCTGATGCTGATGCCGCCCTGGAGCTGGCCGTTGGCCAGGTAATCGAAGTAGTTGAACCGGCGCTGGAGGACCGCGGGCTGATCGGGGTTCTCGTTGAAGACGGTATTGTTGAGGCCCGCCTCAGGCTGCGCGTAGGTCGCGGTACCGCCCAGTAGTGCTGCCATGGCACCGGCCTGAGCCAGCCCCTTCGACGCGGCTGTGTCGGTGAAATTCTGAAGCTCCTGTGCCGTGATGATCCCGTCGCCGTTGGCGTCGATCAAGGGGAAGTCGTTGTGCCTCAGCAGATAATTGATCGCGATCGTCCCTTCGATCGAGGCGATCGCATTGCCGACCGAGATGCGGGCGAAAGACGGCGGGCTGGTACTTCCCGGAATCAAAGGCGGAGTGGACAGAGAGCCGGCGTCATTGAGGTCGGCGGCCGGCACGGCTGTGTAGGCCAGAATACCATTGATCCCGTCCGGATTGTTGTAGACCGACAGATTCTTGATGGCATGCGCCCCGAAATTCAGCGAGTCCACCCCGACCGGCGTGGTCAGGTAAGCGTCGTCGGTGACACCGTTGGCTTGGTTGAGGCTGATCCAGTAGTTGAGGGCCGAGGCGACCAGGGAGTAGGCTCCGGTCACGATGGCCGAAGACATCGAGGTTCCCACCTGGCTGAACGTCAGATGATCGTTCGGGTCGCCCGCGGCGCTCGTCGAAGTCCCCGTGGTCGTGTTCACCAGCGAGAAAGTGCGGCGGAAGGTCGGGACGTCGATCGCCGGCGCGGCGAAGTCCGTGGTCGCGCTGCGGTTGGCCGCCCCCGTGATCCGGTCGTTGTACATTAAGGTGTCAGCCGCGGTGTACGTGACGACGTTGGCCGCGACGCCGGCGGTGTTGCTCGTGGTGGTCGTGGTTGTCGCCGTGGTGCTCGTGCTCGCGGTTCCGCCGATGGTCAGCGCGTTGCCGAAGACCAGCACGGGACCGAGCTGCTGGGGAATGACACTGGTGGGAGGATCGGTCGGAATCGTCGAGGGACTGGTCGTGAACGGGAACGGATAGGTGCCGGTGACCGAGATGACCTCGTTCAAGACGGCTGGCAGCGACATACCATTGACATCGCCCAGCGACGCGTTGTCGGCGTTATTGAACCCTGGCTGGGAGATGGAAGCTGATGTCCCCGTGGTGCCCGTGGTGCCCGTGGTACTCGTGCTGCTCGTAGCCCCCAGTGGAGCGCCAAACTGGCCAGACGCCGCGATCGGAGCGATGCCCAGCTTACGGAGCCTGTGCAACTGGTCCTTGAGCGCGATGACGATCTGGGGAAACTGCTTGTAGGCTGTGTATTCGCTGGTGAAGGTCTCGGTTGTACCGAAAGCGAGGGTCGATGCGATCACGCGGTCGACCTTGCCGGGACGTACCGGGTCGTTCACGTAAGGGTGGTTCGCAACGTACTTCAAGCCCTGGTAGACCGCTTGGCTGGTGGTCAGGGCATTGGACGAGGCACTCAGGACGGTGGTGGAGGTGGAGGTGGAGGTGGAGGGGGAGGTGGAGGTGGGGGTGCTACTCGTGCTCGTCGGGAGCGTGACCGAGCCGACAAAGGGCGCGAAGATCGTGACAGGCTCAATGGTCGCCTGGGGCACGAACTGGGCCACGACGCCAGCCACCGGCGTGCCGTGGCCGTCGAAGGTGTTGACCAGGGTGGTCTCTGTCGTACCCCCGCCCGAACTTGAGGCCAGATCTTGGTTGCCCGCACCCCCGGTCCAGATGTTCGTGCCGGTCGCGACGCGGCCGCGGAACGGCGGCGACTGTCCGTCGACGCCGGTGTCGATGACGGCCACCGCGCTACCTTCGCCGTCGTAGGGAACGCCCAGCGTACGAAGGTCGTTCAGCCCGATCAGGGTTCCGGTTGTCGAGTCGGCCAGGCTTGCCGTGGTCTTGAACTGCCAGATGCCTTGATCGTCCGAGGCCCACAGGGTTGTGCCATCCGCCGAGAACGTGATGGATAGCTCCGAATCGATGAAGCTCGTCGGATCGGGTGTCCCGGCCTCGATGTCCACGCCGGTCGGGGTGTACACGTCAAAATTCTGGGCGAAGTCGCTGACGACCCCTTGGGGCGTGATCTGGATAATCCGGCCTCCCAGGAGAGGGCTGACGCTCTCGAGCTGGTAGAACACGACCAGAGGATTGGTGGTCGGGTTGTACGGTAGGCTGGGATTTTGCAACTGGAGCCCGACGATCGTCGTCCCCTGGACGGGGACGGTGGCTGTCACCGACACGCCCGCCGGTATTGATTGGCCCTCGGCGTTGGTTTCGGCGATTGATGTCAGGGGGACAATCTGCGAGAGGCCCGAGGAGAGGTCGCTCACGAACAGGTTGCCGGCGGACACGGGTGGAAGGGTGACCGTGAAGGCTGTAGTGGAGGCGACGGTGGGCGTAGTGCTGGTGGTGGTGGTCGTGGTGAGCGGAATGTCCTGAGAGAAATAGCCGTAATGGTCAAAAGCGATGTCCTCGAAACTGCGCAAATCCGTGCTGACGGCCCCGGCCTGGTCGAGCGTGAGCGAGGTCGTCGTGGCCGGGAGACCCGATCCGATGAGCAGCTCGCCGTTGGACCCCTGCACGCCGCTATCGCCGGGCGTGGCTGGGATCCCTCCGGCGGCGGGGGTTCCGAAGTCGGTGAAGGCCGAGTAAACCGGCGATATGTAATCAGCATTCGCCTCGGTCATCCCCACGATCGGACCCGTGTTCACATTTGTTGATAGGAGCGTGCCCGCGGAGGTGCCCTGGGTCACAAGTGTGGACCCGACCACGGGCTCGCCCAATCCTGTCTCGGAGACCCCTTGAGGCAGCGTGGAGTTGCTGATGGTCTGCCCGGGCGAATAGGCGTTGGCGTTGAAGAAAAGCCCGGCGAACGTGCCTCCCGTCGTGCTGATGCCGCTGCCGGCCAGCAGACCGCGAAGGAATGCCTGGTCCTCCGGACCGGGTATGACCATGCCCGTGGGATTGATATTGAACTTGGTTGAGGCCAGACCATCAGTCATCAGCACGAACGCCCCCAGGAACTGTCCGCTGGGCGAGATCATAAAGATTGCGTTCTTCGAGGGGTCGGAGCGATCGGCGCTGGCGACGAACATCGTGGGACTACCGTCAAAGTTGCCTTCCGGATCGAAAGCAATGTCATACCAGTTGACGAATCCCGTCGAGGTGCCGAGCGAGTTGGCCGCGGGGTTCTTACCGTCGGTGTCCAGCGCATTGGGGTCGATCTGGCTGAGGACCGTGTTGAGGTCGAAGAACACGCTGGCCTGGCCCGTGGCCGGATCGATGCGGTAAATCACGCCCGGCCGGTTGACCGCGCTGGTGTTACCGCCGGCGCCACGCGAGATCGCGTACAGTCCGTTGCCGAATACTCCACCCGGACCAGCCGCGAGGCGCACGATGTCACCCCCGAACGAGGAGAGCGGTGTCAACTCGGCCACCGAAGTGATCGGGGCTGATGTCGAGATATTCGTCGCGGTCGTGTTCTGGGAAACCGTGATCGTGCCCAGGTCTGCGTTCGTGGTCGCGGCCGTGTTCTGCGTGAAGTTTGGGACCGTGGGAAAGAGCGTAACGTAGGGAGCCAGAAGGCAGCGCTGCTCCAGCGGAAAAGGAGTTTCCAATTGAACAGCTCGACGCCGCTTCACTGGGCCACGCGCCCGCGGTCGGGATGGCTGAGACATTCCGTTATCTCCTATCGCTGGACTCGTCCGTCCTGAACCGAGGCCGAGATGCCCGGCAAGCCGCAGTATCGGCGCAAGTGGCGCTGGTTAATGAGTCGATGCATCCGGCAATACCCCTGAACGGGGCGCAACCCGCACTCGCGGATCATTTCTTACCATCTGAATCGGCCGGAACCCTTACCTGCGATCAGCCGAAGACTCCGCAAATGCGGAAAACTCGTCATTGATGGAGCAAGCCATCCGAGAGGCTTCGCGAGTTCGAGCTGGACCGAAAGACGATGACAGGATGGGATGGGATGTGAGAAAAGTCAGGAAGGGGCCAGGTGACCAAGCGGCTCGGCTGGGTTTGCCTTGCCTTGATCACCTGGACTGGTTCCAGGTTCACGCTCCAGAGGAGCGCCGCGCTGAAGAGAAGCCGTGACCGAACCGGAATCCGTCTTACTCGACCACGCCCTGGGGGACGACACGGCCAGGCTGCGGGTACTGAGGAGCGCCCGTGGCTCGGCGGCGGACGTCCAGTTCAATTGAGCCGAAAGTTCCCTCATGCCGCTGGATGGTCATACCCAGCGCTGTCAGCAGACGCTTGGACGTGTAGAAGTTCATCACGATCCGCTGGTTCGCCTTGACGTCCTGGCGGCCGGTCGCGAACGGCTGGGGATTCAGGCCGAAGTCGAGGATCACCTCCTCGGGAGTCGCCGTAACTCGGCAGAAGTTGGAGTACGACGGCAGTGTGCTCGAATCATCAACGACGACCTCGGTTGTCGTGGCCTGGGGATTCGGAGTGGGTGTGTGCTCGGTCTCTTTTTCGCTCATCTCGGGGTCCTGTCATCGCTAAAGTTTCAATCCGCTCCCGGCGGTGAGGCCGGGAGGAACGCCCTGGCCTAACCCTCTGGTGCGTCGCGGGTTGCGCGACGAGATTCGCGAACCCCCGTTCCACCTGTCCGCGTCTACGCGGAAAAGCCGGCGCGCTCTCAATCCAAAATAAACGCACGGAGTGCCAAGAGCCTAACTCGAAACGCAAGCCAGGTTCAAGCCGACTTTTGTGTGAATGATGATTCAACAAGCCGGTCGAGCTCGGCCAGGGTGCGGCCGGAGGCTCCATGCTGGGCCAGCACGAATGACCGGCCGGCCGCGGCCCGTGTGGCAGCCGCTTCGGGATCGTCAAGATCTTCCTGAAGTTTCAGCTTCAGCTCGTCGGCATTCGCGACCCGACATGCGGCGTTGCGCGCCAGAAGCTGCTCGACCGTCTCGCGGAAGTTGGACGTATGAGGCCCGAACAGAACCGAAGCACCATAAGCGGCCGGTTCCATCATGTTCTGGCCACCGCGACCGCGCACCAGGCTGCCCCCGACGAACGCGACGTCGGCCAGCCCCCAGACCGCCCCCAGCTCGCCGATTGTGTCAATCAGGATGACGGGAGGTGGGCTGCCTGCCGGAGAGACGCCCGCAGGGCCCTTGGCAAGCTCGGTCCGCCGAACGACCGCTTCCCCGTTTTGGGCCAGCCATGCGGCCACGCCGTCGAACCGCTCGGCGTGGCGGGGCACCAGGATCAACCGCAGGCTGGGGTGCTGAAGCCGAGCCGCCCGGTAGGCGCCCAGCGCGGCGGCTTCCTCACCGTCCATTGTACTTCCTGCCACGAAGACCAGGTCGGAGTGCGAGAGCCCCAGCTCCTTGCGGAGATCGCGGGTCCGGGCGTTGTTCCGGTCGCTTTCCAGTCCATCATACTTGACCGAACCGGTGACGCTCACCCGGTCGCTCGGAACTCCCAGCTCCACGAACCTGCGAGCGTAATCGGCGTCCTGGGCCGCGATAACGTCAATGCATCGAAGCGTGGTTCCCAGTGGTCGGCGCAGGCTGCGGTATCCGCGATAGCTGCGGATGCTCAGTCGGGCGTTGATGATCGCGACTTTGGCCCCCGACGCCTTCGCCGCCCGGATCATGTTCGGCCACAGCTCCAGCTCGACGAGAGCCAGCACAGTCGGCCGGATGCGAGCCATCGCCCGCCGGGTGGCCCAACTGAAGTCCAGCGGCGCATAGAAGGTGATCAGGTCGGGAAATGTCCGGCGGGCCACCGCCAGGCCGGTCGTCGTGGTCGTCGAGATGACCACCTCCCAGTTAGGACGCCTCCGGGCCATCTCACGTACCAGCGGTCTGAGCAAGAGAACCTCGCCAACACTCACAGCGTGAAACCAGAGGCAGGGCTGGCCACCTATCCGCAACGGGGCGTCACCACGGAACTTCTCCCACAGACCCTCACGGTACTTGCCCGATCGGATCATGCGGTAAACCAGCACGGGAGCGAGCAGGAGCAGCGATGCGACATAGATCAGATTCAAAGCGAAGGGCATCTCGGGGAATCCTCCCGATCCAGAACGGGTTGTCCTCTCAGCAAGACTCCATTTCGTAGCAACAAGCGTGCCTCAATCGCAACGGGCCGAAGAGAAGGACTTCGAGGAGCCGGCTGTCGATTCACCGTCCCGGCCATGGGGAGCAGGCCTCGACCTTTGTGTAAACCGCGTTCCTGGATCTGCGGCTCGCACTTAACTGATTGAAATGTCTGAAGATCGCGTTGCGAGACAGGGGCCTCGCCAGAGCTCTGGGCAAGCGAGCTTCTTGTGACTATGCGGCCCGCGCGACCGGACGAATGGAACAGCGGAGAACACAGGCGATCTGGTTAAAAAGGATCGTTCGGGGATTGCTTGCGCATGCAGCAGGCTTTGAATTTTTTTCCTGAGCCGCACGGGCAGAGGTCATTCCTGCCCACCTTTTTTCCAAGATTGCGTACCGGCTCGCGTTTTTTCTCGGTGGACTGCTGGCTACCGGCGATGGCGGCGTCCTGGACCTGGCGGATGCCTCCGGAGACCGGGACGGCGGCGGCGGCCAGTTGCGAATCGGCCGACTGGTGGATCGTCTGGGCCCGGTCGAGCTTCCAGTGCGATCCCAGGTACGAGAGGAATTCGGGATCGAAGTGCTCGACCCGGAAGATCAGATCGGTCGCGCGGTCGGCGATGCCGTTCCACATCTCGGTGAAGATGCGCATGCCCTCGCGCTTGTACTCGACCTTGGGGTCGATCTGAGCATAGCCCTGCAGGCCGATGGAGCTCCGCAGGTGGTCCATCGCTCGCAGGTGCTCCATCCAGCTTGCGTCGAGAATTTGAAGCAGGACGACCTTTTCCATCTCGCGCATTTCGGGGCGATGCTTGGCGTCCAGGGCGTTGACCAGCAAGACACGCGCGTCGGCGGGGGACAGGTTGCCCAGCTCGTCGGCGGTCGTCTCGACACCCAAGGCATCATGAGCCCAGGAGGCCAGACCGGCCAGGGCCGCGGCGTCGCCGGTTGCGGTGTGCTTCTCCCGACCAAGAGCAGGCGGATAGGCCGCGTCGAGCCTGCGATCGAGCTCGTCGGACAGCGCAGCTCCCTGGTATCGATCGTGAGCCCGCTCGAGCAGGAAAGCCTCGATCTCGGCCCGCAGCATCGGCCGGATCTCAGCGGCGTCGATGATGGTGTGGAACCGTTCCGTCGCCCAGGCCGCTAGCCCCCCCCGATCATAGCGTGGAGGCATGTGCTGCGTGCGATCGGCCACGAACCGCGTGAGGGCAATCCGAACCGGGAGCTCGGCCTCCTTGAGGGCGTAGTGCTGCCGCGCGCTGTCCTGGAGTCTCCGGATGATCTCGGCCCGATCAAGACCCGCCCACGACTCGGGGTCGATCGCAAACCCGAACTTGTGTTCCGCCCAGCCGGCCAGTGAATGGCGCCCCCAGTCGGGTTCGAGGAACTCGCGGGCCGGGTTCAGGTCGAGCTTCTCGATGGAGTCGCCGGCCTTCTCATGCAGAAACTCCTCGAGATCCTCGCGGCCGAACTCGAATTCATCCCCATCCTGGCGGGCGAACTTCTTGAGGTCCTTCTCCTTGAGGTTCAGCTCGAAGCGATTGTTCGCCCACGTCGCCAGCGCGACCCAGGTCCACTCCGAGGGATCGGAGTCGGAGGGGAGGTTTTCCTCGATCGCTTCGCGGATGGTCTCGTGGAGCTGACGCTCGGCCTTGGACCGGACAATCTCGGCAGCGTCCTCGAAGCCGGCACCCTTGAGATCGCGCGCGGTGACCTCGATACCCAGCCGCTGGGAGACCCATTCGGCGAAGCTGGCGGCGCCGTAGTCCTCGGCCAGAAAGCGCTCGGCGGAGTCCTTGACCTGGGAATCGATCATTTCGAGGATCTTGTCCTTGGGGGGCGATCCCTCGAGCAGGCTCTGGCGGAACGAGTAGACCCGCTTGCGCTGCTCGTCCATGACCTCGTCGTACTCGAGCAGGTTCTTACGAATATCGAAGTTCCGCTCCTCGACTTTCTTCTGGGCTCCCTCGATGCGCCGGCTGACCATCTTGCTCTCGATGGCCTCGCCTTCCTGCATGCCCAGCCGGGTGAGGACGGCAGAGACCCACTCGCCGGCGAACTTGCGCATCAGGTCGTCTTCCAGCGAGAGGAAGAACCGTGACGAGCCCGGGTCTCCCTGGCGGCCGGCCCGGCCGCGCAATTGATTGTCGATGCGCCGGCTTTCGTGCCGCTCGGTGCCGATGATGTGCAGGCCCCCCGCGGCGGCCACCTCGCGGCCCTCGGCCCTCATCTCGGGCTCGTACTTGGCCACGGCGTTTTGCCAGACTTCCTTGGATACGTCGAGCCGCGTCTCGTACTTGAGCCGGCCTTCCTCGTCGGTCTCCCGCTTGAGGTCGGCCCAGGCCATGAACTCGGGGTTGCCGCCCAGAATGATGTCGGTGCCGCGTCCGGCCATGTTGGTGGCGATCGTTACCCCCGCCTGGCGGCCCGCCTGAGCCACGATCTCGGCCTCGCGCTCATGGTACTTGGCGTTGAGCACCTGGTGGGTGATGCCGAACCGGCTGAGGTAATCCGACAGCTCTTCCGACTTCTCGATCGAGGTGGTGCCGACCAGGATCGGGCGGCCGGTTTCATGCACCTCCTTGATCTCGTCGAGGATTGCCTGGTTCTTCTCGCGCTCGCTCCGGAAGATGACATCGGGCAGGTTCCTGCGGGTGAGCGGCCGGTTGGTTGGAATGGCGATCACGTCCAGGCCGTAGACCTTGTAAAACTCGGTCGCCTCGGTCATGGCCGTGCCGGTCATGCCCGCGAGCTTCTTGTAGAGCTTGAAGAAGTTCTGCAGGGTGATCGTGGCCAATGTCTGGTTCTCTTCCTTGATCTTGACGCGTTCCTTGGCCTCGACCGCCTGGTGCAGTCCGTCGGACCACTGCCGGCCGATCATCAGCCGGCCGGTGAACTCGTCGACGATCACCACCTCGCCGTTGGGCTGGACCACGTAGTCGCGGTCTCGGCGGTAAAGGTGGTGCGCTTTGAGCGAGTTGTCGATCAGGTGGGGCCACTCCATGTTGCCCGGCGTGTAGAAGCTCTCGACTCCGGCGACCTTCTCGGCTTCGCGGATGCCCTCGTCGTTGAGGTGGCAGGTTCGCTCCTTTTCCTTGACCTCGAAGTGCATGTCGCGCTTCAGCATACGGGCGATCCGGTCGGCCTCGGCGTACTTCTGCACATCGTCGAACGCCGGGCCCGAGATGATCAGCGGCGTTCGCGCCTCGTCGATCAGGATGCTGTCCACCTCATCAATGATGGCGTAGAAGAGCTCTCCCTGGCACTGGTAGTCCTTGACCGGCTTCATGTTGTCGCGCAAGTAATCGAAGCCGAACTCGTTGTTGGTGCCGTAGGTGATGTCGCAGCCGTAGACTTGCTGGCGCTCGGTCGATTCCATCTCGGACTGGATCGCCCCCACGGTCATTCCCAGGCCCCGAAAGAGGGGGCTCATCCACTCGGCGTCGCGGCGAGCCAGGTAGTCGTTGACCGTGACCACGTGCACGCCCTTGCCCTCCAGAGCGTTCAGATAAGCGGCCAGGGTAGCGACCAGCGTCTTGCCCTCGCCCGTGACCATCTCGGCGATATCGCCGCCGTGCAAGACCATGCCGCCCATGAGCTGAACATCGAAGTGGCGCATGTTCAAGAACCGCCGGCCCGCCTCCCGACAGGCCGCGAACGCCTCGGGCAAGAGCTCGTCGAGCGTCTCTCCCGCGGCGCGACGGCCGCGGAATTCCACGGTCTTGGCCTTGAGCTCAATGTCGGAAAGTTCCTGCATCTGGGGCTCGAGGTCGTTAATTGTGGCCACCAGCGGCCGCATCGAGCGGATTCGCCGCTCGTTGGAGCTGCCGAAAATCCGCACCAAGCCCTCGGAAACATTCTCCGATATGGCCGTGAACGCGTCCGTCGTTTTATCCCAAAGCTCCGTCAGCACTTCCATTGCCGCAATACCCCACGCAGTGATCTAATCCTAGATCAGACGCACTAAGTCTTTTGAAAGCTGGATCTTACAACAGACAATGGGCATCCGTCAAGCGAACCGGACCGCCGATTGCATTTCCCAGACCAGATGATTCTACGATCACCATGGGACGGACGTTCGGCGTTTCCTCGCTCCGGCCGGGTGGATCATGTTGCCCTCAAGCCGGATGCGAATTCCCGGTCCAGCACTCCCGACAGCGGCTTGCCGTCATCACGATCGACGGCACTTGACTTTCATCGGTACATCTTTTCAGGGCGTTATACCCCCATCCGGCCAACAAATCATCGCTGAGGGTTTGCAGGGGGTCTTGCGGCATGCCGTCCTGGAGGCGATGCCCGTTGGCGAATTGGCCGACCTTGCGAAGCCCGTTTGACCCCGCGAAGCGCGTTGCCAGTGTCCACTTCGCCTTCCCCGACATCATGGGGATGTGGTTCAATCTGGTTCAATGCCCAGTTCACGCAGCCTGGCTGCCAATCGTTCAGCGCGTTGGCGTTCGGCCTCAGCGCGTTGGCGTTCGGCCTCGGCTTGCTCCATTAGCTCTTGATGGGTGAGGAACCGCTGGCCATCGGGTCCGATGATTCTCAGATTGTTCGGCCCTTCTCCCGGCTCGAACCGAATTTCTAGTAGCTGGCTGACATGGCCGTTCATCTCGGTGATCTCTTCCAGGCCGCCATCTCCGCGCCGCCAGCCGAGCAGATCACCGTTGTCCGGGTTGTAGATGTAGTATTCCTCAACCCCATATTTCTCGTAGAACCGGAACTTTCGGAGCAACTCACCGAACCGGTTCCCTGGTGAGAGCACATCGAAGACGACCTGAGGGACGATGCCGTCTTCCTCCCACTGCTTGTAGGAGCCACGTTTCCCCTTGGGCCGGCCAAGGACCACCATGACGTCGGGTGCCTGGCGAATCTTGGGTTTGCCTACTTCCGGATACCAGAGCAAGTCACCGGCGACGAAGACATTGGGATCGTGCCGGAAGAGCGTCTCGAGACTCTCTTTGATCAGGACGATCCATTTGAACTGGAGCGTGTTTTCCGACATGGGCTGACCGTCATCGTCAGGGTACTGGACCGCGGATTGCGGAGGCTGCGTGAATGTGGTGCTCATGACCCGGGGGGCCTCGGGGCTTGATTGCCGGATGACCTCCGTTTCAGTGTGCCACGTCGTCTGCTCTCAAACCAGAGCGTTTTCGATGGTTGGTCTCGAGATGCTTTCGTGACCGGGACGATCCTGCCGGCTGGAGGATCAGGGTGTTGGCGCCCGGCCCGGGTAGGAACGGCGTCGCATTTCCGGCCGCCCATGCCTCGTGGTCATTGCACGTAGGACCCGCGAGCGAGCTTCGGTGGATCTCTCTTTTGCACCAATCTGGTCGCCACCCTGAATTGGACCGGTAGATTACCAGAGAAGCCACCCAGGGAACAGCCTTGACCCTCTCCTTGCCTCCTCTTGTCCTGGGGTGGGCGCGAAGGGTCTCACCGGGTCTCGATGGTGATCGTTTGCTTGGTGATCGCCGCGGGGTCAAACGGCGAAGAATCTCTTTTGGTGCCCTGCGGCAACTCGTAAAACGGGTGGACGAACCGGTCGGCAACATCCTGACCCCTCAGAAGCGTCCCTGTCGGGAAAGAGGTCAAGCCGGCGAGGAGCGTGATTTGCTCCTTGCCCTTTTTGGGCTTGATCCGGATCATCCCTTTCTCAGGCAAACGGAACTCGCCTCCAGGCGAAATCCGGGTTGAGCCCGGCGCCAAGGTGGTTTTCTTGCCCTCGACGTCGGTCCCGATCAGCTCGATGTACACCGGTTGGTTCGAACGGTTGACCACGAAAATCGCCATCTCCTCGCCTGGAACGAAGACGTTGCCCGGCTTGCTGGTCTTGAGCGCGACATCAATTGCCGGCACTTCGGGGCGGAAGTCGCGTTGCGTCAGGCCGTCCAGCGGGATGAGCGGAGTCCCGACACCCAGGTTCCGGACCACCTGGTCATAAGCCGCCTCCCAGGTGTCACGCCGCACCACACCCACCGAGGCTAACGGCGCCAGCCCCAGGCTCGTGAACGATTTCGACCCGAAGATCGCCTTGAGCTTCCCAGTGTCGGACAATCCCAGCTCGGCCGCGGCCTTCGTGAGCGAGATCGGGGCGTCGAGGAACCGCTGCGACACCCCGATCAAGGGCTCGCGCGTAGGCAGCCGGCCCAGGACCTCTCGCAGAGCCTTGGTGAAGCGATCGGCGTCCTCCTTCAGGAGGGCACTCAGCTCGGCCTGGTCGGCATAGAGCTGCAATACCCTCGCCTTGTCGAACCCTGGGTTGTCCGGCAACTGCAAGACGGCCGGGCGGACGGTGTCGATGAACTCTTTCATCCCGGCGTCATGGCAGCGAATGCATGAGAGCCCGTTCCGAACGACCTGGTCGGCCGAGAAGCGATCGGTGACGATCTCCGTGGGGGCGGCTTCGAGACGATCACCCTTCGCATCGCAGAGAAAGTAGCCCTGGAGGCCGTTGGGGAGGTTGAAGAGGATTTCCCTCCCAGCCGGATTCAAGTGAATCGGATCGCGGAACAGGTTCTCTTTGGCGATGCTGGTGCGGAAGTCGAAGCTCTCCCAGAACGCACCGAATCGGGCCGGATGGCGTTCGAGAACCCGGTTGTTTCGCGACACGCCCGAGACCGTCACGCCGCCGCGCCGCGCTTGCCCGCTGTCGAGGTCTTCCTGAGCCTTGACGTCCAGCAGTTTCTCGAGCTCCTTGAGTTTGAAGGGTAACCCCAGGAGGTCGTGGTACAGGGGAGGCTGCGTGGCGACGCTGACGAACCAGTCGGCCCGGATGTAGGTGATCGGTCGCACTTGACCTGCGATGGCCAGGAACTCGCTCGCGAGCTCGTCGAAGGTCGCGGAGGCCTGGTAGGTCGTGCCGTAGGGATACTCGAGCAGCACCAGGTCAAACAGGTTGACGGGACTGTGCCCCGAGGGCTGATCATTTTCCATGATCTCGTAGGGGCGTTTGTCCCAGCCCAGAGTTCGAAGATCGATGCGATAGACCGTGTTCGAGGGCTCGATCGGCTGGAGGCGAACCAGCTTTGGCTCCCAGGTCAGGTGGTTGATCGCCTTGGCGAGCGCATTGCGATGGAGATCGAGCTCCTCGGCGGTCGCCCCGCCGGTCAACAGAGGGTTCAGACTGAAGTAACGCGCGAAGGGCCGATCGCCTGACGCTGTCCTTCGGACGTCCAGAAGGATCGACTTGAGGACGTAATCGACGCCGGCCGTGTCCTTAACGGCAGGTGTCGGAGCCGGATCGTGCGACTCCTCGCCAGGCGCCGACTGGAGATTGACGGTCCCGGACGGTGTCGTCGTAGGGCGGTTGAGCGCCTCCTTCGCGAGACCGGGATTTGCGATAACCTGGGTTTCCGTGGGACTGTGTCCGACTGATGGTGTGCCGACAGGACCGGACGTTTTCTGCCTGAGCCAGGAAGGAAGGAATAAGAAAATGATCACGACGACGACGAGGGCCGCGGCACCGATCAACCTCCAGATAGGGAAATCCACCCACACGGGATTTACGGGCCGTGGAATCGCCCGCCGGAACGCATCGGCCAGCTCATGCGCCGTCTGGTAGCGCAGCGCCGGATCTTTCTCCAGGCACTTCATGACGACCCGCTCGACCTCGGGAGGGACGTTTCCTCCAGGGCTGACCTTCTTCATCGAAGGTGGTTTCTCCCTGAGGTGAGCCGATGCAACGGTCAGTGGGCTGCCGGCGAATGGAAGCCTGCCCGTAAGGAGCTGGTAGAGTAGCACTCCGACGGAATAGAGGTCACTCCGGCCATCGATTCTTGAACCTTTGCCTTGAGCGCTTTCCATCCCTTGTATCTGCTCGGGACTCGCATAGGCGACCGTCCCCAAGAAACCGATGGTCCCATCCACGGACATATCGTCCCTGATCATCTTGGCGATGCCGAAATCAAGAACCTTGAGGTTCTGGCCCGGCGGCTTCTTATCCACAAGCATCAAGTTGGACGGCTTGATGTCGTGGTGAATGATCGGTTTCGGCTTTCCGTCGGTCTCGTCAATATACCCGTGCGCTTCCTGGAGCACGGAACAGAGCTGGTCGAGGATCTGGGCCGTCCATTCCAGCGAAGACGGCCGGTAATTGCGTTCTTTGAGTTCTTTCTGGAGGTCCCGTCCGTGTACGTGTTCCATCTCGATGTACGCGAGCGGATCGGCGCGTTTATAATCGAAGATGGTCACGACGTTGGGATGATTGAACTTGGCCATCACCTGCGCTTCGCGCTCGAATCGCCCCCAACCATCCTCGCTCTGGGCAATCTCAGGCTTGATGACCTTCAGCGCACTTCTCCGTTCGAGACCGGTTTTATGAACCAGCCAGACCTCGCCCATCCCTCCTCCGCCCAGTTTCTCGATCAGTCGAAATTGACCGAAGACCGTGTCTCCAGGCTTCCACTCCTGCAAAGGTTTGGTTGAACCGCCAAGATCGGTCGGGCCGCCACTTGAAGGTTTCTCCGTGGGACAATCTGTCTGATGATGGGCTGAATCGCCGGTTGCAGGCGCGTTTCTTGTCGGTGCAGGCGGATTCGGATCTTCTCGAGGGTCCGTCTCAGGGATTGGGGTTTGCTCGACGCCTCCCTGGAACGCCCAGGTCCCGTCTGGACTCTGGGCGCGGGGATCGGGATCGGGGGCGGCCTGGGAGTTGCTGTCGCCGTCGATTTCCTCGGTCATGGTACTCCCTCGCCGATTCCTTGCCGGGTGTCTCCGGCGCCGCGAAGTCGAGTCCGCGCGTCTGGGAGGGACCATCTTCCAGCCGCATCGGTGACGACTTGGCGGCAAGCTCCGAGGCGGGCGCGTCGGTCACCTACTCAGTTTTCCGGGGCTCGCCAGGTTGTCCGGTCAGGGTGAATGCGGCCCAGAAGAAGGGGTGGGCGGCGCCGTATCGCTCCCGCCGCGCCGCGATCA
>JBAUOX010000333.1:0-2282 GCA_049579985.1 Isosphaeraceae bacterium
TGACCGGCGAGCCGGGAACACCAGCGGGGGACTCGAGGCGTGGAAGGTTTGCCCTGAAACCAGGAATCCCGTGGAAAGGAGAAAACTTACCCCTGGGGCTTGACTTCGGCGAACTCATAGAAGGAACGAATGGCACTCGGAAATCCGTAAATCGATTGCGCAACTTGGGATAGACAGATATCGGCCTCCTTGGGTAAAGGATTGGTGATTGCACGAACTAATCCCGATCCCGGCAAGGAGGCCGACCATGCCACAGGCTACGCGACGGTGGATTTCCGAAAAGGTCAAGTCGCTCAACGAATCGAATGTTCTGCCGTTTCACGACATCCTCGACGCCGAGATGGTCAACGCTGCGCTGGCCTCGGCAGGCGTCACGTTCAAGGAGCGAATCTACACGCCGTTTGTCACCCTCTGCATGTTCCTCTCCCAGGTACTAGACCCTGATCACTCGTGCCGTGCGGCGGTCGCGCGGTTGATCGTCTGGCTGGCGGTGAACCACCGCAAGCCTTGCTCGCCCGAGACCAACAGCTATTGCGACGCACGCCAGCGGCTCCCCCTGGAGGTCATCGTTGAGTTGGTCCATCAGACCGCTCACAAGATCGAAGCTGGCGCCAGCGACCAGTGGCTCTGGAAGGGGCGCCGGACCTCCTTGATCGATGGCAGCACCAGTTCGATGCCCGACACCCCGGAGAACCAGCGTGCCTTCCCCCAGGCGAACACTCAGGGCATCGGCTTGGGATTCCCAGTGATGCGGTATGTCGCCCTCATTTCCTTAGCCACCGGGGTCGTTCGCGACCTGGCGCTAGGCCCGTACAAGGGGAAGGAGACGGGCGAGACGGCTCTGTTTCGCACTCTGCTGGACCGGCTTGAGAGAGGCGAGATCGTGCTGGGGGACCGCTGTTTTGCCTCGTACTTCATGATTGCGGAGTTGCTGCAGCGGGGTGTCGACGGTCTGTTCCGAATGCACCAGCGACGTAAGTTCGACTTCCGCGGCGGCCGACAGTTGGGGTTTGAAGATCACGTGGTGACGTGGACCAAGCCGGAACGGCCGGAATGGATGGACGAGTAAACCTCTGCTCACATGCCCAATACAATGGAGATCCGTGAGCTTCGGTTCAAGGTGCAGAAGCCCGGGTTCCGGGTCAACGAGTTGGTGCTCGTGACAACGATGCTGGACGCGGAGGAGTACACGAAGGAAGAACTGGCCGATCTTTTTCTTCAACGTTGGAACATTGAATTAGATTTGCGTTCGATCAAGGATGTGCTCCAGATGGACGTGCTGCGGTGCAAGACACCGGAGATGGTGGAGAAGGAGATCTGGATGCTTTTAGTGGATTATAACTTAATTCGAGGCGTGGCAGCCAAGGCAGCCGAGGCGCATGACAAACAGCCGCGACTGATCAGCTTCAAGGGGACACTTCAGACGATGACGGCATTCCAGGAGGCGTTGCGATGGGCGACGCCACCGGACCGGGAACACCTGGTAGCAGCGATGCTCCGGGCGATTGCACATCACGCTGTAGGCGACCGCCCCGGCCGCGTCGAACCGCGCGCCAACAAACGACGACCGAAAGCACAGCGATTTCTTATGGAACCGCGGAAGCAGGCGCGCAAACGCTTGCTGCAAGCGGCTTAAGGGATTTCCGAGTGCCATTCGTGTCAGGAACCGTTTTTTGACAAGGGTTCTATCAGTTGATAGCCTGTGCGCCATGGGACGACCGAGACGAGCGGATGACGGCGGCTTGATTGACCACGTGCTCAATCGCGCCAACGCGCAGATGACGATCTTCGAGAAAGAGGGGGACTACGAGGCCTTCGAGCGGGTTCTGGAAGGGGCTGTTGATCGCACGCGAACAAGACTGCTGGCCTACTGTGTCATGCCCAACCGCTGGCACCTGATCGTCTGGCCGCGCCAGGACAGCGAACTGTCGCGGTTCGTCGGCTGGCTGACGCTGACCCACACCCAGCGGTGGCACGCCCACCGGCACTCCCGGGGGGGCGGCCACGTGTATCAGGGTCGGTTCAAGTCGTTCCCGGTCCAGGGCAATGAGCACTTCCTCACCGCTAGCCGCTACGTCGAGCGCAACGCCTTGCGGGCGAACCTGGTCGAGCGAGCGGAAGACTGGCGCTGGTGCAGCCTGTACCGCCGGGTGCGGTCCAAGGCCGGCGGCGCATCATGGCTGTCGGCCTGGCCGCTGGAGCGTCCCAGGCGTTGGGTGAAGCTGGTGAACACCGCGCAGAGGGAAACCGAGCTGGCTGCCCTGCGTCGCTCGGTCCAGCGT
>JBAUOX010000334.1:0-6756 GCA_049579985.1 Isosphaeraceae bacterium
GGCTCAAGACGAAGTCCTTGCTGGGGTGGGCGCGCCGCCAGAGTCCGCACCATCGCCATTGCTGGGCACTCTCCACCAGTTTGGCGCGCACGGCGTTGGCCTCGACGTAGCGGCAGAGCGTGAGGAAGTACTTGTCCTTTGCCACGGGAAAGCTCTTGTATCGCCCCTGGTACAGGTGTCCTGTCCCCCGGCGGTGATAGTGCTCGTGGTGCCGGCGGACGTGCGTCACCCCGACCCACCCCATCAGCCGCCCCAGCGCGACGTCGGTCCTCGGCCGGACGACCAGATGCCAGTGATTGGGCATCAGGCAGTAAGTCAGCAGAGCCACCGGATAACGCTTCAGCCCCTCGATCAGCACCTGCTCGAAGGCGTCGAAGTCGCCCTCCTTCTGAAACAATCGCAGGCGTCCGTTCCCCCGATTGAGGACCTGGTAAATCATCCCAGCTTCAATGGATCGAGGGGAGGGAAAAAGGAACGTCACTGATATCGACGGTTTGAGAGGGGAAGGGGCTTCGGAGACATGCACGTAAACGCTTGATGCAAGCGGCTTAGGGGTTAAGGAAGTGCTATTCAGTGATGTCCCTTTTCGCCTTCCCTCCAATGATATCCCTTTTAACCTTCCCTCATATCAAGAGCAAGGGTTGAAACCACTCGTCGCCCAACTCGGGCCGGACAAGGTGAAGCGGCCGGTCGATCTGATCAGCTAGCGGCTACTGGTCATGCGCTCACAGTCCGGTTAGAATCCACTCATGCGCGTCATCGTCACGGGCGACAGGGCTAGGTACGCTTCTGAGCTCGCCGAGCAAGGTCATCCCGAGGCGGTGATTCACTACGACAAGCGGAACAGGCCCTACAACGCGAATGCGGGGCCGATCAGGAGCGGGGAAATGGTAAAGGCCGGGGCGGAGATGTGCGTGGCCGTCCATCGCAATTTGGGAGGCAGCAAAGGCACGCTTGATTACGTCCGGCGGGTGACGCGGGCCGGTATCCCGACCCATCTCATCGAATCGGAAGAGGCGACGCCGCGCCGGCTGTCTGACGCTGATTCTAGGGTTGCAGATGTTCCGAGAAAACGACGTGGACACGACCAAAAAGGCACCAGAAATTCGGATTAGGCAAGACAGGAAAGATTTTCGGTCTACCAGGTAACCCGGAACTTTGGCATGCCCGACTGAGGTGGATGCAAGAGTGGTGTCTCTAGCCCTTAAAGTTGTGGATATGATTGATGCCGATGGTGAGCTCGCCTTCGGCCTTGAGCCCGTCCACGCAGAGGCGAAGGCGGGGCGTGTGGACGAGGCGTCCATTCTGCATGATGCCAAGTCGTTCGAGCACGTTGATTACGTTTTTTTCCGCCGATTCTCGGATGGCAGGTCGTCACAAGTTGCAGCGTTTGTTGTCGATAATAGCGATGGTGAGCACGATGAAATTACGTTGTCGAAGCTGCATCGTCAGCTCTGGCTGCATGGTACCGCGCCGCTGATGTACGTGGCGTGGCGCACCCGAATCGACATTCTGAGCTGCGCGAGGGGACCCGATTTCTGGGTTAACGAGAAAACCTCCTATAGACCTGCGGATAAGATCGAGCTTCCGACGGGCGGATTGTTACAGATCGCTGCGGGCATCGACGCGGCCCTGAACGAGAGGGCGCGCCGATTCTCCGCTTTGCGCCTGGCCGACGGGACATTCTGGGATGATCCCGCCAACAAGGATCTGGCCAAGCACGAGCATGGAGCGCATTACCGACTGATCCAGGCTATCGTTGAGGCCGACCAGGAACTTGATGGCCACAACAACCCGCTCCTGCGGCGGCTCCTGGTCCTCACCGTTCTGATTAAATACCTGGAGGATCGGCGGGTCTTCCCGCCGGGCTGGTTCTCGGACTTTCACCCGGACGCCAATAATTTCTTCGAGGTGCTGGCGTCGAGCGACCCGGCGAAAGTGCTGAAATTGCTCTCCGCGCTACAGGAGAAATTCAGGGGCGGTCTATTCTCCCTGCCGGGGGATGTCACGCTCGACAGCGAGCATCTCGCAAGTTTCGCCACGCTGGTCGAAGCCAAGACGCTGAAGCGCCAGCGATACCTCTGGGAGCAGTATTCGTTCGAGCATCTTCCCGTCGAGGTCATCAGCCGCCTCTATCAGCGCTTCGTGAGCAATGGCCACGGCGCGTTCTACACGCCGCCCATCCTGGCAACCATGCTCCTCGATCACGCCCTGCCTTATGATAAACTCAACGGCAAGGAGCGGATTCTGGACCCTTCCTGCGGGTCCGGCATCTTCCTAGTCGGGGCGTTCAAGCGGCTGGTGAACGTCTGGCGTTTCCAGCACGGTTGGCAAGCGCCCAAGGTCTCCGCCTTGAAGGACGTGCTCAGGAATTCCATTTTCGGGATCGAGCTGCACCCCGGCGCCGTAGACCTGGCGGCATTCAGCCTTGCCCTTGCCATTTGCGACGCCCTCAAGCCCAATGTCATCTGGAATGAGCTACAGTTCGACCCCGTGCTCGGGACCAACCTGCTCGAAGGCGATTTCTTCTCGCTGTTCGACGAGGGTGAGCCTTTCCCGCTCTTTCATCCAAAGCGCTGGCCTACGGCCGAAGGCTGGCCGGGTCGCTTTGATGTCGTGATCGGCAATCCGCCCTTTGAGTCATCGCTGACCGAAGCCGGAGAAGAAATCGACGAGCACCTATCGCGGGTTAGAGGTACGCTGCCCGATAGGCAGGCCGCGTACCTTTTTCTTGAGCAGGCCGCAAAGCTGCTCAATGAGAAAGGGCGTATGTGCCTGCTCCAGCCTTCCGCGTTCCTCTACAATCGGAAGGCGGCCCAATTCCGCAAGCATTTCTTCAGCACCGTCCATTGTCAGGAAGTGCTCGACTTCACCTCCATTCGCAACCTGTTCGATGGCGCTGACCCGAAAACCATCGCCATCCATGCGCGCGGGAGAATGGACGCCAAGCCGGAATACATCTACCACCTGACCTTCCGGCGGACATTCAGCGCGACGCAGCGGATCGGCTTCGAGCTGGATCACTACGACCGCCACCGCATCACGCAGGCGATGGCCGAGGATAGCCTGTATATCTGGCGTGTGAACCTGCTGGGCGGCGGTCGCCTGGTTGAGATGTCCGAGCGTTTCGCGTCGATGCGGAAAATCTCGGAATACATCGACTCCAAGGACTGGAAATACGGCGAGGGATTCACGGTCGGGAATGAACGCCACGAGGTCGATTTCCTGCTCGGCCTCCCGGATTTGCCGACGACGGCACTCACTGACGACGGCATCGACGAGAACGCCATTGGTACTGTTACGGCTACACGCTTCGAGAATCCCAGGTTTAAAGAGCTGTTCCAGAACCCATTGATTCTGGTGAAGGAACACGCCGACCTTCCGCTGGGTTACTGGACGAAAAGCCCGCTCGCCTACCGCGATAAGATCGTCGGCATTCACGCCGATGTGAGCGAGGAGGCATCACTGCGCCAGTTTTATGAAAAGATGGCGGCGCGGCGACGGCTCTATCAATTCTGCTGCGCGATCAACGGCTCCCAGATGCTTGTCGGCAAGGCAACCGCAATCCTCAAACAAGACATCGACGCTCTGCCTTATCCAAAGCGCGATGAAGACCTTGATCTGGCTTTCTGGGAAAAGGCGCTGGTTGACGACGTGCTCGATTACATGGTGCCTTTTGTGCGTTTGGGCCAGAAATCGGAATTGCTGGAGAAGCAAGCTACTGTCGATGAAGTGCGTTCCTATGCGCAGATGCTTTGCCAGATGCTCGGCACGGTCTATAAGAACCTCAAGGCAAGCGATCCCATCCACACCAACGGCCTGATCTGCCAGCCGTTTTACTTCGGCAAGCGCCCAAAGGTTAATTGGAACCTGAATGGCCAGAAGGACCGCCTCGACCAGTTGATTTACAAGCAGGAGCACGACTCCCTTCGTACCGTGCGCATCGTCCGGTTCTATGTCGACAACATGATGCACATCGTGAAGCCGGATCGTCTCCGCTACTGGATTCGTTCCATGGCCATCCGCGATGCCGATGAATCACTCCTTGATCTGCGGGACCAAGGGTATTAACGATGGCGAATCTCGACGATGCGACCAAGATAACGAGCGGTATCGCCCTAAATACGCTCGTGTACGAGACCCTGGAGTTCGTGCGCCAGCAGCTCTCCGCCTGGCGTGACGACCCGGAGCGCCCGGAAGAAGAGTCCGAAGAAAAGCTAAACAGCAACTTGTGCGATTACCTGAACTACCGCGCGCGCCACAGCTACCCGATGGCGGTCTTCCACCACGAAGAATTCCAGACGGGCCGCCGGAGGATCGACCTGTCGGTAAAAACCGAGCATGCAATCATCGCCGGCACTCGCAAATTCACGAAGTACGACCCCTATCTGGTCATCGAAGGGAAGCGTCTGCCCGCACCGACCAAAGACCGGGAGATGGAATACGTCACGGGCCACGCAGGAATGAGCGGTGGCCTCCAGCGCTTCAAGCTTGGGCTTCACGGCGCCTCACTTGAAATCGCCGCCATGGTCGGCTACGTGCAGGACAATGACCTCGGCTCCTGGCTTGTCAGGATAAACGGGTGGATCATCTCCCTGAACGGCACCGACTGCTCTCAGGGATGTCACTGGTCATCCACCGAGCAGATCGGGGATTATCGGCTCATAAAGCGGGCCAGGGTCGCATCCGGTAAGTCGAGGCACCCGCGATCTTCCCCGGCGGGTTCCGAAATTCAGATCCATCACTTCTGGGTGAGCATGCGTAGGAAGCGGACGCGGACGAAGAGGCAGGGGAATGGATAATTCCACTCACACATGGATGTCGAGAGGGCTTAGCCTGCGAGCGACGATGGGCACCTCGATACAATCTGCCAAGGAAGCACGCCATGCGCGATTTCAAGGGCAAGTCCGAACCCACCGACGACCCCTGCGCCCCGCAACGCTAAGAGGGGCTTGGGCATCCGGAATTCCACAAAAATCCGTGGCTCGCTAGAATGCGGCCAGGAGGATCGCTATGCAGACCATTACGCTATCGGCCTCCGCCCTGGCCCTTCTCCGCCGCCGGGCGAATGGTGAGGAGGTCGATGTTACAGACGCGACGCGACCCGCCTACCGCGAGCTGGTAGAGGCCGGGGTGATGATGCCTATGGGGTCGTTCACGAAAGAATCGGCCTTCTGGTTCACCGAGGAAGGTTGGAACCGGCGGTTTGAGTTGCTGGAGAATGGGCCTAACGCTTCCACCCCCGTTCCATCGCCCGGCAGATCCGCCGGCCCGGTCGCTGATCGGCAACGCCGTCTTCGGCGCGGCCTTCAACGCCTGCTCGTGGCTCATGCCGTGCCGTTGCTCTTCATATTCATGCGCCAAGATCGAATCGAGCCGGTCGCGGAGCCGTGACCCGTCGAACAGCTTTCCCGCCTTCCTGCCGTAATCGGCTTTCAGAAGGTCGGCGTTGAATGGAGGAGAGAAAAAGGGACGTCACTGAATAGCGCTTCCTTAGCCCCTAGTCCGCTTGCATCAAGCGTTTACGTGCACGTCCCATTGGCTCTTTTCCCTTACAAACGGTCGATATCAGTGACGTCCCTTTTTCCCTCCTTCGAAGCGGTCCGATCCGGTCCGGGAAAGACTTCGGACCTGGCACGACAGCATCCGGTCCGGGTTAACTCTTCGCAGAGTGGTCTGTGGCCGGCGGCTGTATCAGAGTAAAGCAGCGGATCCAAAGGCCATGGGGCCGTGCTGGATTCTACAGTCGTTTCCGGCGCGCCAGGGAGAAGTGGGATTGTCGCGGACGAGATGAAGGCTGCTGTGCCAGGTGACCTTGATGGAAACATCGCCCCAAACGCTGGTGAAGCAATCCGCCCCTTGCGCCCAGGTTTTGAAGATCTGCTGGAGCCAGATTTCCGTCGCGTCGACATCGCTCATGACTCCGTTCACGATGAGTCGCCTGGTGTTTGGTCCAACGTTCGCGTAACCGGACCACCCGGGGGTGTCAATCATTCGAAGGAAGGGAGGATCCCAGGATTGAACACCAGGATCGGGATCATCCGCAGTTTCCGGAGCTATCCTGGTCCAGTCACGCCATTGCCCGTTGACGAACTGAAAATCCCGTTCCTCGAGCGTCTGACGGACACGATAGTTGCAATACCCTTTCAGCACCGCCCTGCCCCTGGCTGCATTAGGCTCCTCCCGGAAAATGATCTCCATAGCGTTCAACAACTGGCCTTGTGGCATCACGCCGAGCTTTACGGCCGGATTGGTCAAGGCGTTTCCGGAGTTCCGGAATTGCCAAAACGTCATCGCGATCGACATTACTGGGACTCCCGGTGTCGTCTTCCCACCGCCACAGTGTGACCGTGCTCTGGCCGGGAAGGGTTTAAACGCAATCCCGTCGAAATAGCGTAATGGTTCAGTAGAGAAAAAGGGATGTCACTCATTGTCGGGCGTCTTTCTGGGCCGACCTGGTCCGCGGAGTGTGAAGTCCAGTTTCAACCGGGCGGCGGTCGCCAGCACCCAGGGCGCTGGTCCCAAGGGGCGGCCCCGTGCCACGCAGTCCCGCACCGCCCGCAGTTCTTCCTCTGACAGGCCGCCGTCGACCAAGGTCGTCCAGTACCGGGGCCGATTCACGGGCCAGCGGCTCAAGACGAAGTCCTTGCTGGGGTGGGCGCGCCGCCAGAGTCCGCACCATCGCCATTGCTGGGCACTCTCCACCAGTTTGGCGCGCACGGCGTTGGCCTCGACGTAGCGGCAGAGCGTGAGGAA
>JBAUOX010000335.1:0-2283 GCA_049579985.1 Isosphaeraceae bacterium
GGCCGTCTTCCTCGAGCAGGCAGAACTCTTCGTAGATCAGGGCGACCAGGCAATCTTCACCCAGGTCGGGAAACCGATCCAGATACCACAGCGCACGCACGCGGTCGCCCGCGTCCCAGCGCAATGACAGGTCCGTCCGCAGGATGGCCAGGCGAGCCCCTGGAACCTCGCCGCCGGCACGCAGTCGAGCGAGGAACTCGGCCGGATCAAGCCGCGAGCCGGCAAGCTCGGCGCGCTGCCAGGCCTCTTCGTACGCTCGAGTCAAGCGAAGCGCGTCCGGGGAGGACGCCTCCTCCCACGTCCGCCCCGAGGCGGCCACGTTCATCCCCGTGACTCCCACTCCGACTCCATGCGCCGCCGTAATTCCTCGAGAACGCGTTGTACGGTCCGCTCGCTGATGCCCAGCCGCTCCCCGATGTCCCTGCTCGAAAGGCCCTCCGCCTTCAGCTCCAGAATCGATCGCCGCTCCTCCGGCAAGAGCTCCCGAAGCCGCCCCAAAACCTCACGCGCCTGAGCCAGCTCGCTCGGTGAATCGATCGGATCGGCGACCTCCTTGGGGCGCCTGCCGTCCCCCCAGAGCGGCTCTTCCCGGTGCATGTCGTGCTTCAAGCTCGCGGCCCGGCGATACTCGTCGATCACTTTATTCTTCGCAGCACGGGCAAGGAACGCGACAAGGTGTCGGGAATCTTCGAAATCGGTCGGAGCGTCCCGCATGCGCCGGAAAAAACTCCCCCAGACGCTTTGAAGAAAATCCAGCGAATCGAATCGCGAACGCAGTAACCTGGGCAACTGCCGGCGTACAACAAGCCGTACCTCCGGCTCGTACCGCTGTAGTAACTCCCGCGCCGCGCTATCGTCTCCAGACTGAATCCGTTGCAGGAACCCCGGGAGATCGTTCTCCTCCCGCAACGAATTTTCGCCGATTGTCATCACACGCCTCCTCGCCTCGACCAGGTCCGGCCACCCTGGTCTACCGTCTCTTCCCTGACGATGAACTCGAGCTGAGCTCGCGCTGAGCGTAGTCGCAATTGCACCTATTGAGCCTAACCCAAACCTCACGCGATTGCCAAGAGACCCTTTCAACCCAGAGTCCCCCACAAATGCGATCGTGCAATTTCGATGCCGCGACCGACCCCGCCCACGGCGGCTGGTTCCCGGAAACCCAGCGCGATGGCACGCTGCATGGCGATGGTGCCAAGGCCAACCCCTGGAAAGCCAACGATCACACGTCGCGGGCGATGATGAACGTGGTGAACCTCTTGACGATGCCGACCCACAAGCCATGATAGGCGATGAGCAACGGGGATTGATTCTGGGCTCGATCGGGAGCGGCGGTCTTGAGCGTTCACGAGTCGCGGAAAGACTACAACCGCTTGAGCCTGGGCGAGGGGGAGCTTGATCCCGACCCGATCCGCCAGTTCCACCAATGGTTTGAGGAAGCGACACTCAGCGAGATTCCCGAGCCCAACGCCATGGTTTTGGCGACCGCGTCGCCCGACGGCCGTCCCTCGGCGCGGATCGTCCTGCTGCGCGGGTATGACGAGCGGGGCTTTGTCTTCTTCACGAACTACGAGAGCCGCAAGGGCCGCGAGCTCGAGGCCAACCCCCACGCGGCCTTGGTTTTCCACTGGCACGATCTGGAGCGGCAAGTTCGGGTCGAAGGGCCGGTCGTGCGGAGCTCGGTCGAGGAATCCGACGCCTACTTCCAGAGCCGCCCGGCCGGCTCTCGGCTGGGCGCCTGGGCCTCGCGCCAGAGCGAGGTGATTGCCGATCGCGAGATCCTGGAAGCCCGCATTCGCGCCCTCGAGCTCCAGTATGCCGACGGCCAGATTCCCCGCCCCGAGCACTGGGGCGGATACCGCGTTGTCCCCACGGTCATCGAGTTCTGGCAAGGCCGGCCCAGCCGGCTGCACGACCGGCTGCGGTACACCCGAAGCGAAGGCGGTTGGCTCATCGAGCGGCTGTCGCCGTGATTTCGTTCGCGTTCCCGGACGTCTGTCGCCTGTGCCGGCCGACGGGCCATTCGATCCGGCGCACCTCCGGGACGGTCCTGGGGTGGGGTGGTCGAGCCGATCACGTCTCCTGCCGCACCCGCCGCCGCCAGACCAGCCCCAGTCCGATGAGGACGGCGGTCGCGGCCTGGGTCAGCGCCCAGGGTTCGGGAATTACTGTCCCTACCGCGATCGATCCATTGGTGATCCCGAAGGGGATCTGGTTGCCTGCCAGATCGGTGAGCACGCTGTCAGGAGGAGGGGCGATCATGATCGTGTCGGTACCGTTAGG
>JBAUOX010000336.1:0-13573 GCA_049579985.1 Isosphaeraceae bacterium
TGGGCGGTCTCTTCGCCCGGCTCAAAGAGCAATATGATTTTGTGATCGTTGACTCCTCGCCGATCTTGGCGGTTGCCGACGCTCAGATCATCGCCCAGCAAGTGGATGCGGTTCTGTTCTCAATCCTTGCCGATGTGAGCCGGAAGACCAACATTCAAGCAGCCTATCAGCGGATATCGGCCCTGGGGGTCAAGGTGCTTGGCGCCGTGGTGACGGGGGCCCACGATGGTGGTCGCTACGGCGACAAATACTACTCAGCGTACGCGGGGAGTGGCCATTCCACCCCGTCTGATACAGCGAAAACCACGACAGAAACCGAAGCAGTGTCATGAAAAACCCCATCTATACCGTCGCTGCATTGGCTCTGATTGTCGGGTCCGGGCTTGTCCACGGAGCCTGGACCAATCGGTGGAGAACGGCCCCGGCACTCGCCGACCTGGCCGCCCGCTTGGAATCCGTGCCCACGGTCCTCGGCGACTGGACCGCGACCTCGCAGGCGATCCCTCCGGGGGAGCTGGCAATGGCCGGCGCCGTGGGACAAATCTCGCGAGTCTACACAAATCCCACGAAGGGACTCACGGTGTCGGTCCTGCTGCTCTGCGGCCTGCCTGGCAATATTTCGACCCACACGCCCGACGTATGTTATCCTGGGGCCGGCTACACCCTGGGCAAGGGCGAGAGGTTTGTCCACCGATACGGTGTCCCGGAACGAGCTGCGGAGTTTCAGACCGCCGTCGCCAGCCGTGCAGGGACCAAGCCGTCCCGCCTGCGGATTTACTGGGCGTGGCATGGGTCCAGCGGCTGGTCCGCGCCCGAGAATCCACGCTGGGCTTTCGCTGCCGAGCCGATGCTCTCGAAGCTTTACATCGTGAGGGAAACAGGCGGAGTCGCGGTCGATCCCAAAGAAGATCTTTGTGTTCAGTTCCTGTCTCTTCTGCTCCCCGAACTCGATCGCGTAATGTCCCCATCAGGCCAGGCGACAGGGGCGAAGACGCCAGACGAATTGAAGTGATCGGGTCTGCGTGAATCATTCTTCCTGGCGTTGCATCAGCCCGCTGAGTCGCTGGAGCGAGTCATGATTGCGGGGGCAATGATCTGATCGTGCGCCATGAGCTGTGCAACGATCCGCTGTGCGGCATAACCGTCGCCGTAGGGGTTGATTGCGCCGGCCATCTTCGCATAAACCTCCGGATCGGTCAGGATCTCGACGGCCGCCGCGGTGATCGCCTTTCGCCGGGTGCCGACGACCCGCGCGGCACCGGCCTCGACGGCCTCCGGCCGCTCGCTGGTATCACGCAGTACGAGCACGGGCTTGTCGAGGCTTGGGGCTTCTTCCTGGATCCCTCCGGAGTCCGTCAGGATCAACCGGCTCGAGGCCATCAGGCGGCAGAACACGTCGTAGTCGAGAGGATCGGTGAGGTAAATCCTCTCGTGTCCGGCCAGCACCGTGGCGACAGTGGCCCGAACGTCCGGGTTGGGGTGCACCGGGTAGATGATCGCCAGATTCTCAAACCGCTTCGTGAGATCGATGAGTGCCTCGCAGATTCCTTCCAGGCCGATGCCGAAGCTCTCCCGCCGGTGGCTGGTCACGAGTACGATCGGGCTGTGGCGCTCCACGATTCCGGCGAGCTCCGCCGCGCGGTGGCGAAAGTCGTCAGCGCTTCGCTGGCGCGACCGCTCGAGTGTCAGCCGCAGCGCGTCGATTGCCGTGTTCCCCGTCACGACAATCCTTTCAGCGGCGATCCCTTCCCGCTCGAGGTTGTCGGCCGCCCGGGCGGTCGGTGCAAAGTGGTGTACGGCAAGCGTATCGACCAGGCGCCGGTTCATCTCCTCCGGGAACGGGCTGTAACGGTTCCGGGTACGCAGGCCGGCTTCGACGTGACCCACCGGAATCTTCCGGTAGTAGGCTGCCAGGCTCGCGGCGAGGGCCGTCGTCGTGTCGCCGTGAACGAGTACCAGGTCAGGGGCCGTCTCCAACAACAGCCGGTCCAGACCCTCGATCAGACGCGCCGTCAGGCCTGCCAGGTCCTGGCCGGGGCGCATGACATCAAGATCAACGTCGGGCTCGATCTCGAAGAGTCTGAGCACCTGGTCGAGCATCTCGCGATGCTGCGCCGTGACGAACACCAACGTCTGGATGGCCGCTTTCGCCCTGGAATTGGTACGCAGCTCACGGACGACCGGGGCCATCTTGATCGCTTCAGGCCGCGTACCAAAGATCACTGCTATTCGCATGCGTCACCGAAGTCACACTTTGTTTGGTCTAGACCCCGCCGCCTCCTGGGCTTTGAGAGGCGACCCGGCACTGTAGGATCGCCCTGGGTCGGCGGTGTTCCGCGCTGAGGCCTGGCGAGATCGTTCCCGCGGTTCGACCTTCGTACGGTCTCCGGGGCCCTGGTCTCAATAAGTCAGCCCAAAACCATACGGAAACAGCGGGTCCTTGGCGGTGCCATCGTCGACGTTGCAGGGAACTTGGTCCATCGACCGAGGCCAGGTATGGGGGAGCTTGCCGGTCGGCTTGACGTCGCCGAGGAGGACGTCGGCGATGCCGTGGCCCTCGGTACCGGGAAGCCAGGCGGCGAGCACCGCGTCGCTCGACTCGAGAACCGGGCCGAGCAGGACCGGCCGGCCCGAAAAGACGACGGTCACGACCGGCACGCCAGCCTCTTTCGCCGTCTTCAAGACGGACAGGTCTGCCTGCGGAAGGCTCAGGTCCTTGCGGTCGCCCCGCATCTCGGCGTAGGGACGCTCGCCGATCACGACGATCACCGCGTCGGCCCCCGCGACGCCCGAGCCGTCGGCCGAGTGCGTCACCTCGGTGTTTGGCCCGACGGCCTGGCGGACGGCGGCCAGGAGCGTCGTGCCGCCGCGCATCACGTTGCCCGTCTTGCCTTGCCAGGCGATCGTCCAGCCGCCGCACTGGATTCCCAGGTCATCGGCCGCCTGACCCGCCAGGACCAGCCGCCTGGCATGTTTCGAGAGCGGTAGCGTGCTCTTCTCGTTCTTCAGCAGCACGAGCGACTTCTGCACGCACTCGCGCGCGACCTGGCGGTGCTCGGCCGATCCGACCGCCGAGGTCAGCGCCGCCTCGGAGAAGGGATGGTCGAACAGGTGCATGCGCGACTTGACGAGCACGATGCGCCTGACTGCGTCGTCGATCCGGGATTGGGGAACCTTGCCCTCGTTCACCAGGTCCTTGAGCAGGGTGATGTACTCGATGTAGTTGTTCTTCCGTCCCGGACCGTTGGGGATCATGACCATGTCGATGCCGGCGTTGATCGAGGTCTCGATGGCCGTCTTGTAATCGTGCGAGAGCTGGTCGATGGCTGCCCAGTCGGAAACGACGAAACCGTGAAACCCGAGCTCCTTCTTGAGTAAGTCGGTCAGAAGATCATGATTACCGTGCATCTTCTTGCCGTTCCAACTGCTGTACGAGGCCATGACGGATGAAGCGCCCGCCTTGATGGCCCCCAGGTATCCGGGCAGGTGAATCTTCCTCAGGGTGGCGAGATCGCACTCGGTGTGTCCCTGGTCCACGCCCCGCGTGGTGCCGCCGTCGCCCACGAAGTGCTTGGCGCAGGCGAGCACCGACGTGGTCTCTCCGAGCGTCGGGCCCTGGAGCCCGCGGACCGCCGCGGCGCCCATAACCTCTTCGAGCTCCGGATTCTCGCCGAAGCTCTCGTACGTGCGGCCCCACCGCTCGTCGCGGGCGACGGCCAGGCAGGGGGCGAACGCCCAGCGGATTCCGGTGCCGACCATTTCCAGTGCCGTGATCCGCGCGGCCTTCTCGACCAGGCCGGGATCGCGCATCGCTCCCAGGCCGATGTTGTGGGGGAAGACGACCGCCCCGTCCACGTTGTTGTGCCCGTGCACCGCGTCGATCCCGTAGATGAGGGGGATCTTGAGCCGGCTCTTGAGTGCCCACGACTGGAGCTCGTCGTGGGTCCTGGCCCAGCCCGGGGCCGTGATGTCGTCGGGGTCGGAATCGCCGCCGCTGAGCATCGAGCCCAGGGCGTACCGGGCGATGTCGGCCTTGTCCTTGATGGCCTTGAGATCGACCTGCGTCATCTGGCCGACCTTCTCGTCCAAGGTCATCGCCTTGAGCAGTTCCTCGGTTTTCGCCGCCGCGGCCGCGTCGTCGTCATCGGCCTTAGCCGCCGCGGCCGTGCCGCTCGCCATCCCGGGCAGGAAGGCCGTCGCCGAGAGAATCCACCAACTGAGCGTGCGCTGGAGCATCGTCATGGTCGCCTCGAGAGTGTGCGGAGGATCTCGCTCCGGCAGCGCGACTGGCGGCGATGATGCTGCCGGATCTTTCTTCCCAGGATGGCGGGAAAGCGGCACGAGTTCAACCTGTCAGTGCCACGCGCGGTTAATCTGGACCCGAGCTTCCACGCGGCCCTTGCGCCCCGGGCTTTTTCCTGGCAGGCACGGGCTGGGCCGGTGCCTCCGGGTCTTCCGGCATTTCCCTGGTGCGCACCTTGGTTTCCGTCGAGGGCCTCCGGTCTTTCTCGCCCTTACGCGGGGGCGCCGGCGCGATCTGCTTGACCACGACGTCATCCCACTCGACCGATCCTGCCGGCCAGTAGGCATAAAGCATCACCCGCCCTCAGCGGGGAGTAAACTGGGTGTGCTGGGGCGTGAAATCCTCGGTCTGCACATTCCAGGCTCCGGCAGATCCCTGCAGGTTTTGCTGGCTGCGATAGACTTCGCGCTTCTCGGTCTTGAGCGAATCGCCGCCCGCGCGCGTCCGGAACGAGGTCGGCAGCTCGTCATAGCACTTGATGAAAACCTTGGCCGCCGAGCCGGTCGTCCGCCAGCGACACTGGAAGCGATACGTGGCTCCTTCCTCGACCGGGAAGAAATTGCTGTAGTAAGCACGCCCGTCGAGCCGGCCACGTCCTCGTTCATCGTGAAGCAAATGATCCGATTGCCGGCTTTCGCGTCCTTGCCTTTCTCCACAATCCAGGTGACGTCGTGGGGCAGGGGGTCCCAGCCGGTCGGCGCGCTATGGCCTTGTTCGAAGTCGCCCTTGACGAGATTCGGGGCTTTCTCCCACCGCTTCTGGAGCTCGGGATCGGGGGCCCCAGCGATCTGCTGGGTGCGGCCATACAGGCGGTCGAGGGCTTCCTTGACGTAGACGTGGGGGATCTCGCTGACGGTCTGGGTGCGGGCCTTCTTCTGGTAGATCCATCGCGGCGGGTCCACCGCGAAGTCGGCGACGTTGATCCAGAGGTCGTAAACGTCGGTCTCGAAGCCCTGCACGCGCTCAATTTTGCCCCAGATCCCGATATCGCCGGCCTGCTCCCTGGCGACGACCTCCTTCATCTTCTCGAGCGTCGTCTCGGGCCCAGGGATCACGTGGGTTCGCTGGCACCAGTCGCGGACGGTCCTGCATCGATTCGGGAATGACGAAGCCCTTCTGGCGATGGAGCTTCGCCCAGAGCATATCGCCGATGGTCTGGCCATACTCGCCATTGTCAAACTTGGACTCGAAGTCGAACGGGATGACGACCTTCTTGGGCGGGTCGGAGGCCGGGGGCTGGGCAACCGCGGCTGCTGCCAAGAGGGCAGTGAAGGCCGCGGCCAGCGCGATCATAAGGCGCGTGGTGATTGCCCCTCGAGACCCATGCCCGAGCGTGGGAATGATGTGTGGAGGGCACGCGACGAGAACCTGGGGGACGATCCTGGCGAAACGCATCTTCGCTCACTTCTTCTCGGCCTGGGGTTGGTTCGGTGCGGGCGCCGCCATCGCGGGCTTCTCGGCCGCCGCTGCCGGGGCCGTGGTCAGCCGCTCGAAGTACTGCCTGTTCAGCTCTTCCCAGCCCGGCGGCGACGGCTCTTGCATGCTGCCCAGGATCTCCTTCTGGATGTCGGTGGGAAGATTGGCGGTCTGGTCCTGGCGGACGGTGAACTCGCCCTTCAGATAGGTCTTGACCTCGCCCAGGCCCTCGATCAAGACGTCACGGCGGCGCAGGGCGCTGCGGTAGCGCCCGGCCTTGAGGTCGCCTTCGACGGCGGCCATGACGTCGATCATCCGCTTGAGGTCGTTGTGGTGGTACTTGAGCACCTTGAAGCGGAGATCGACCCCCTCGGCCTTGTTGCGGAGCTGGGCCTGCTTGGTCGCCAGGCGGCCCATGTCGCGCTCGGCACGGTTGGGAACAGGCCCGTGCAGCCCCCTCGCCCCCCCCGCCGCTCTCCTTGCCGCCGCCCGTGGCGCCGCCGATGGGGTCCTTGCTGTAGTCCTTGACCTGGCCCTTGACGAATGCGTCGGGCGTCAGGCGGCTGGGCGTGTTCCGCCCGCCCTTGCCCACGGCCGTGTCGCCCACGAACTCCCCGCTCGACTTGCCTTGCCGTCCCTCGCCGCCGCGGCCGGCGATCTCGCTGGTGTTGGGCAGGCGGTTGCCGGTCACTCCCCGGGCGCTATTGTTCGAGATCGGGCCATCCATCGCGTCCCAGCCGGCCCCTTTGTCCAGCGAGTCGGCCCAACTGCTCGAGGCGTCCTCCATCTCGTTGAAGAGGTCTTCCTCGTCCTCCATCAGCTTGCCGACGATGTCCTCCATCTCCTTGGGCAGCTCGGCCATCGGGGCTTCCTTCATGTCGTCGGTGAGCGGCTCTTCCTGGCTCCAGCGCTCGCGGTCGGGCGTGTCGGGCAGCCACTTCTCGATATTCGTGGTCATCTCCTTGGCCATCTCGGCCCCGAGCTGTTCCAAGGGAACGGCGATATCGGCCGTCTTCTTGGTCAGGGCGTCCTTGGCCATCTTCAGCTCGGTCTGGACCTCGACCAGCTCCTTGAGCAGGCTCGGGTTGGCGAAGTCCTGCTCGGGCAGCTTGCTCAGGTCGGTATGCTTGCCGGCCAGGAACTTCGCCCACTCGTCCTCGGTCGCCGCCAGCTCCTTGAGCAGTTGCTTGTCCTTCTCGGTGAAATCCTCCACCGGCTTCTTGGCCAGGCTTTCGGTGGCCTCGATCACCTTCTTCTGCTGCTTGAGGAACTCGTCGAGCTTGTCCTTGAGGTCCTTGAGCTTGCTCTGGACGTCGGAGGGAAGCTCGGTGCCGGGCCGTTTCTTCATCTCGGCAAGCAGGTCGGCGGTATCTTTCCTGATCTCGTTCAACAGCCGGCGCAGGACATCGATGATCCTGTCCTGGGTGGCCATGAGCTCGGCCGACGGCCTGGCCAGCTCGGCGACGAGCTTGACCTGTTGCAGGGTCTCGGCTTGCCGGAGGGCCTGGATCATCTCGCCGAAGGCCAGCTTGCCGACCACGCGCTTGATCGTGAGCCGCTCGGGGTCCTCGGTCGACCCGATCAATTCCGTGACGGCGGTCGCCGCCTTCTGCACGGCCACCTGCTGGCCGCGGATGTCGGCGGCAAGCGTGCCGGCCTCGGCCTCCGTCGAGCTCCTGGGCAGACCGGCCGCGGCGGCGCGAGCCCTGAGCTGGTTCTGCAGGATCCGGGCCAGCGCGGTTCGCAGGCTCTCGAGCTGAGCGAGCTCGACCTTGGCCTCGGCCTCGGTCGCCACGATGTGGATCTGCTGCCAGGGCGTGGCCGACTCCTGAGGCCCGAGCCTGAGCTCCGGCAACTCGAGCTGGCGACGGTCCTGGGCAACGGCCCGCACCCAGACCGTCTGCCCCGCCTTCATCGCCCTCGGGTCGAGCTCCAGGGGATGATCGAGCACGACCCCGGAGTTGGTAAACTTCGTCCACGAGGCCACCGTCTTCACCGCGAGACCGGACTTATCCCCCGTCGGGGCATCGTCGCGAGTCTCGATGCGGACCTGGCCCAGCCCGTAATCGTCACTGGCCCTGACCACGACATTAGGTTTGGTTCCCACCGCGATGGTGGTCTCTCTTGCCGGTTCGACAAGCTGGACGGTGGGCGGAGCATCGGTCACGACCTTCACCTGGTTGACCCGCGGCTGGGGGTCGGAATGACCGCCCGCAGTGAACAGGTGGATGGTGTAGGTCGTGGTGTCCTTGAGCAAGAGCTGCGCCACCAGGGTCTTGCCGTCGCCGGCCACCTGGCCATCGATCGAATTCCCCTCGATCATGAGGTGGCCCCGGGCGATCGGCGCCGAGGGATGAATTCTCAGCTCGGCCCACGTGAACTGCGGCGCCTCGAGATCGCCCTGGTTCTGCTTGACATTCTCCCGCGGCCGCTGCAGGTACGCGGGGAATTCGTAGGCCGCCTCGACCTGGGCGACGGTCGGCTTCTCGTAGACCGCGACCTTGTAAAGCTGGGTCTGCGTGTCGCCAATCTGAAGCCGGTACTGCAGGGGCGCCAGGACCTGGGAAAGCGCGGCGACGTACTTGCCGCCCGTCTCGTCGGGGAGCATCGCCTGGGCGGATTCCGGCTTGTCGGCCTGGCCGACGAAGAGCGTGGCGGGAAGGGGTTTGCGCGCCGGGTTATCGATCTCGGCGGCAATTTGCAAGCTCGACCCGATCAGGACCTCGGTATCGCCGGGCGTGATCTTGACGATCTTGACCGAGCCCAGCGAGGCGACGAACGTGAACGGATGCAAGATCCGGCGGGTCGAGGAACCCCAGGCGGGGACCACCGCGCTACAGAGCACGGCCAGGCCCAGGACCAGCGCGAGCAACACGAACGACTCGAAGAGATCGCGCGGGGTCTGCATGCAGAGCAGGAACCGGCGCCGGCGGTTTTCTCGGGTCGCGGCCTGGTCAAAGGGAAAGTCGGCAACCGCGGCCGCGGACTGGGTGATGGCCGCCTGGCGGAACGGATCGGTCTCGAGGCCGTCGCGGCCGGCGAACTGGACGAGGTTGATCAGATGGCTTTCCAGCTCCGGAAACGCCAGCTCAACCCGCCGCGCGGTCGCCGCCAGGCTGCGCCGACCACGTTGCTGGCGGACCAGGAGCGCGGCGAGGGCCGCCAGGCTCAAAACCGCCCAGACCGCGAACAGGCTGACGAGCGCGCGCTGGGGCAGCTTGAGCAGGGCGTCCACCAGCACAAACAGCACGAGCGTCGCCAGCGAGACCGCGGCGGCCAGGATGGCTCCGCTCCAGAACGAAAACGTCCACCACTGGAGCCAGGTCTTCCGCAGCCGCGCGGTCACAACTTCTGCCTGGGGCGACATGATTGGCGTTTCCTGATCCGCTGGGGTGCTCTGCCGCTCGGAATCGGTGCGTCGTCGCGAGCTCGACGCACCCTGCATCGACCACTCCATCAATGTGTCACCGCCGTGACGATGACGTTGGCGCCGATGGCCAGCGCGTCCTTGTCGCTGTAGCCGTAGGTGTAGGGGTGCGGGAACTGCTCCCAGCCGTTGCCCAGGTCGAACCGGCTGTAGACGACGGCGAGCCGTCCGTCGAGCGTGATTCCCGATAGGCTGGGGGCGCTCTGCGCGCCGAAGTCCTCGGTTACGCGGGGCGTGTACTCGACCTTGCCGATGTCGTAATGCGCGTGGTAGAGCGGGATCGTCTCGAGCTTGTGCTCGGGAAGGACACGGGCGATCTCGCGCTGGAACGCGAGGTCGAAGGCCAGCCGCCCGCAGCAGGCGTCGGCCAGCAGCATCCCGCCGGCCTTGAGGTAACGCTGCAGCCACGCGCGCTCAAGGTCGGTCCAGTGGAACTTGTGGTGGCCCGTCATGTAGAGCAGCGGGTAGCCCGTCGCCTTGGGGTCCCCGGGCTGCACGCTCACCTTCTTGAACTTGATCGTCAAGGTCGAGTTGTCGCGCACGTGCTTGAGCAGGTTGTGGACGGCCGAGGGATCCGGGTCCCAGTCGCCATCGTGCACGAGCTGGGCGAAGATGAAGTCGTCGCGGCTGGCGGCGTCGGCCTCGTGGTAGACCTTTGTGCTGCTCAGGAACCGGCCGAGCTGGTAACTGCCCAGCAGGTAGGTCACGTAGTTGGCGCCGATCTGGCGCGACTGGTCGATCACGACCCGCAGGCCGCGCGGGTGATCGTGGCCGTCCCAGCCGCATGTGAGGTCGGCCGGCGAGTAGACCACGGCGGTGCGGCAACCCACGCTCAGGCCCTCGAGGCAGGGAGCGGCCTCGTAGCGTGCGCCGTCGGCCTTCTGGTAGGTGAAGTCGCCCAGCTTGTAATACGAAGAAAAGATCGGGTCGTCGGGCGTGAGCGTGCGCATCGGCCGGTCGGGGAAGATGGCCTGGATCTCGCGGCGGAACGCGTCGTTGAAATCTTTCCAGCCGCAGCAAGCGTCGCCGATGATCATGCCGCCGTCCAGCACGTAGCGGGCCAGCCGCTGCCGCACCTCGTCGCCGAGGTTGAAGCCGCTGTGCCCGGAGAAGAGCAGGGCCGGCAGCTCCCGCGGGTCGAACGAGAAGTGCTCGAAGTCGGCCTCGGCCTTGCGGTAGTTGATGCCCAGCTTCCGGTTGGTCCAGGCAAGCAGGCTGTCCAGGTCGGCCGGATCGGTCATCCAGTCGCGGTACTGAACTCGCTGATCGCCCTTGCGGACGAAGCGAACCGGCCCCAGCGCCATCTTGCCGACCAGGGAGGGGGGAGCCGGGCGGCCGCTTCTTCTCGGTCCGCCGCAAGGGCGTGGCGGGCAAGGGCAGGGGGGGAAACGACTCGCCCCCCGTCCGGCTTCGCGGCTTCGCCTTGGGCGGAGGGCCGCAGTCGACCGGCCCCGATCCCTCCTGGGCCATTCCCAGCCCGGGCAAGGCCAGCATCCCCGAGCCGGCTGCCCCTGCCGCTGTCCAGAAGGCGACTGCGGACTCCTTGACGAACTGCCGCCGCGACAGCTCACCTTCATCAGTGTGCTTTGCCGCCGACATCGTGTTGTCCTTGTTTTGCGCGCCTTCGCTCGCAAGAGTACGAAACAGGCGTTCTTCGGGGAAATTCCCGGAAGCGGAGGGCATTCCTTCCCAACGAAACATTACGTTGGCGGAACCTGTTTGGTGACACTCATTTTCTACTATAATACCCGATGTGACCGGATACCACGGATCGGCAATTCGTGGCCCCACAGCCGCGGTTCCTGGGTGTCCGCTGCCGGCCATCCGTCCTTCAGGAAGCTCGACGATGTTGACGTCGCCCCGCAAGCCGTTCGCACGGTTCCTGTTGGCTGAGCTTCTGGTTCTGCTGGCGATCCCGGCGGCCCGGGGCCGGCAATCGGAACCTCCTGCGCTCAATCCGTTCGGCTCCCGGGCCGAACGCGAGGATCAAAAGCGCGATGATGCCGTGCCGGGTTTCGTGGAGATGTCCGACGGCAGGGTCCATCCCGGCCAGGTCATGCTGACCCGCGACGCCCGGCTCAAGATTTTCGACGAGCAGCAGAAGAAGCACCGGGAGGTCCCCCTCAAGGCGATCAAGCGGATCGACTGCACCGTCCAGAAGGAATGGGTCGAGGAGGAATGGCGGTTCAAGGAAAACGCCAGCGACGAGAAGTACTTCACGGGCCGCACCTATCCGTCCCGCGAGTACACTCACAAGATCACGCTCCAGAACGGCCAGAAGATCGAAGGCACCCTCTCGGGAATCGTGTACGTCCGGGCCGATCCGGCTGCCGAGCCCGAGCGTTATCTCCTCCACAAGCGCGACAAGGGCAATCCGGGAACCGACCTCAAGTCCCTGGTCCACGTCCGCTCGATCCAGCTCGGCGCCAAGGCGCTCGAGGAAGGCAAGCGCAAGGCGGCCGGGACGGCGAGCCAGAAGGCGTCAGCCGCGAGCGGGAAGGGGCGGAGCTGAGCCATCCCGCGCGTCTTGAACCTTGGGCCATAACTCCGCAGGGCCAGGCATCACTTTCCATCCTTTGCCTCGACTTCGTTTCTGCTACAATTACGATCGGCGAAGAAAGCTACGAGGAGACACGATGAACCTGCCCATCAAGTTCCCGAGCGACACCGAGGTGATCCTCGAAGAAGTCGCGAGGTTCCAGGCACTCACCCCAGAGAAGCGGCTCCGATCGATTCGGGGCATCCTGAACGCGGGTGCTCTGATGCTGCGGAAGTCGCCCAAGGCGGCCTGGCTCAAACAGTATTCCGAGGAACAGGAACTCCTCGCCCAACAGATCACCCGGGAGTTCATCGCACGTCATGCACGCTGACCGCGACCTCTTGTCGGACGAACTGGTCCAGGCCGTTGACTCCCTCGCCGAGGCATTCGCTGCCCGGTCGATCCGGCACGCACTCATCGGCGGGCTTGCGACTATGATGCGCGGGCGCCCCCGATTCACCCAAGACGTCGACTTCCTGCTCGATGTGCCGCAGGTCGCGTTGCCCGGCCTGCTCGATGACCTCGTCGAGCGGGGATTCACGCTCGACCCGGCGGTCGTCATCAAGGAATATGTCCAGCATCACATCACCGCTTTCAGGTTCGGAGAGGTACGCATCGACTGGCTCAAACCAGTTCTCCCTTTCTACGGCCGAACGCTCGCCGATGCCCAGTCCATGGAATGGTCCGAGGGACATTCGCTCCACGTGGCCACAGCCGAGGGGCTCATCCTCACCAAGATGGTCGCCTTCCGGCCTCAGGACCAGGCCGACATCGAGACCCTGCTGACAGGCAACCGCGACAGGATCGACGTCAACCTCATCCGCGAGGAGTGGTCCCCCTTCGCGGCGACGGAGCCGGAACGCACGGCGTGGCTCGACGCCACCATCGCCAGGCGGGTTGACCGGCGGGAGTGAACCAGGGTTTCTTCCTCACCGCACCCATGTCACCATCTTCGGCAGGTCGAGCCGCAGCCAATGGCAGCTCGCGCCGACCTGTCTGCAATTCATGGCCTGAAAGCGGGGGCCGGGAAAAGTCTAGAAAAGTCCGAGAAACGCGGAGTTCAAGCAGTCAGAAACGTTCCGAGCGAGGACCGGCAGTATCGGCAGCGCTTTGAGTTGGATATCCATGGCCTGAACAAATGAGCCGTAAAATGTTGAGAAATGTTGAGAAACGCGGAGTTCACACAGCCAGAAACGGTCCGAGCCCGCCGCCCACCCCTGCCGGGGGCCCGGTGGCCAAGCCGGAGATTAGCACGGCGGATCGCCTTCGTTCAAGGGAGGGGTCGAGCCGGGCCGGGCCCCCGCAGGGGAGGGGCGTGAGTTGTTGACGCCGCGGGTAGACGCGCGAGTTCGCAGTCTTTCCCACCGCGGAGCGGTTTCGTTCAGGACCAACTTTTCACCGGTACTGGACAGGCGTGTGGTGGGAAAAAGTAGACTTTGAGCTGTTTTCTCGACACGACGCCTTCGGTCGGCGAGGGTCGCCATAGCCCCGCGCCGCAGGCAGGGAATTGGCTTCGTTTTCCTGCTCGATCCCGCCTTCGTTCGTCCTAAGTCACAATATGCCAATGATTAACACCACGAGCGATTTGGCCGGGTAGGCCTGGGTGGTTGCCCACCCAGACCCCCCACAGATCCGAAAGTGTGAAGCAAGAAACTCATCTCGTCACATCTCCTCGATCCACCTTCCAAGTGCCTATAATCGGGTTTTCGGCACTTCTCCAGTTGGTCGAGTGGTGCCACGTCCGTCGCCAGAGGCGTCAACAAGGAGGGTCATCATGCGTCGATCCCGAGCCACCGCTGTCCCCCCCCGCGCCCAATCGGTCGAGCCCGTCTTCTGGTTCCGCGCCAGTTTTGGCTGACGTTGACCGTCGAATCCCGAGAGCGAATCC
>JBAUOX010000337.1:0-12433 GCA_049579985.1 Isosphaeraceae bacterium
TCGCCGTCCGGCTCCAAGAGCTGTTCGGCTGGACCGAGACTCCCCGGTTGGCACGGGGGCGAGTGCCGGTCGTACTCCATCTTCTTGGTCCGAATTCTCGCCCCGTGCAGATCACCGCGGACTTGAAGAGCTTCTGGACGACGACCTACCACCAGGTGCGCAAGGATCTGCGTCGGCGCTATCCCAAGCACGCCTGGCCGGAAGACCCGCTGACGGCCAAGGCCAGTGGGGGTCCTGGGAAAGGGCCCGGTTGAGCCAGCGTAGTTCTCGAATCAGAACGACACCTGCGGGACCTGCCGCTCCTTTTCGACCTCGAGCTCGAAGAGCTGGGCGGGCGCGAAGCCCATCGCGTTGGCGACCAGGTTATTGGGGAAGCTCTCGCGGGTGGTGTTGTAGTTCATCACGGTGTTGTTGAAGATCTGACGCGCCGAAGCGATCTGGTTCTCGGTGGCGGCGAGTTCTTGCTGAAGGAGAATCATGTTCTGGTTGGCCTTGAGGTCGGGATAGGCCTCGGCCACGGCGAAGAGGCGGCCAAGCACGCCGTTCAACTGGGTTTCGGCGGCGGCCAGGCCCGCCATGGCTGACGCGTTGCCCGGATTGGAAGCGGCGGCGCGCGCCGCGGTAACGGCCGCGCCTCGGGCCTGGGTCACGGCTTCCAGGGTCCCTTTCTCATGACTCAGATAACCCTTGGCCGTCTCGATCAGGTTCGGAATCAGGTCATGCCGGCGCTTGAGCTGGACGTCGATCTGACTGAACGCCGCCTTGAACCGGTTCCGCAATGCCACCAGGTTGTTGTATGCCCCCGCCAGCCACAGCAGGACAACGACGACAACCAAGGCGACGACGCCCAGAATAGTCCACATGGATGCAATTCCCTCGGTTCGAGCCAACCACTCCCTGTCTTACTCCGCGGAGCTGAGTCCTTTCGTCCGCTCGAACGTTTCCCGATCTTGCGGTCTGCTGCAACGGGTATCAAGCGGGAACAGGATGCCCGGGAAAAAAAGTGGAAGAACCATCGGAGCTTTCCCAGCTTGCGATCGCCGCCCCCTCATTCGCTGAACGATCGCGAAACTTGTCCAGACCAGGCGATTCCGAACGAATCGGCAGGAAAGCTAGCTCGCATTCCCAGAATCGGACTACTTGAATAGAATCTGCCCTTGCCGGAAGGTAAGGATGCCTGAGTCTTTGTTAATCGTCGGAAGGACTCCACAACCCCAATGCACCGACGCGGGCGTGAGCTCTGGGCCACTCTCGTGCTTTGTGCCGGCTTGTCGGGGTGTGCCGGCATGCGGCAAAACGCCCCGTCCCCCGATCTTCGTCCGTGCACTGATGGTTATGCGTACACAAGAGACGGCTGGCGGCTGGGCGTTCGCCATTACCGCTCCGCGCATCCTGACCCGGGCAAGCTGCCGGTCATTCTCTGTCATGGCCTGGGGCTCAACGCCACGTTCTGGACCATCACCGACAACCATCTCCCCGCCCAGCTCTGTGAGCGCGGCTACGAGGTCTACGTCTTCGACATCCGGGGCTCTGGAGAAAACGGCCGGCCCGGCAGGAATGACCGTGTTAACCGGTTCCTCCGCCAGACCCCGTTGCGGGAGCGGGGCGAGTCGTCCTGGACGGTCGACGACCTGGTCCGTTACGACGTGCCGGCCATTCTCGATTACGTGGAGCGCGAGACCGGGCAGAATCGGGTGAACTGGGTCGGACATAGCCTGGGGGGAATGATGATGTTTCCGTTCATCGAGCTCAGCACCGAGCCGGAACGGATTGCCACCTTTGTGGGCATGGGGTCCACCGTCATCCAGGCGAAGACGCCCCAAACCGACATGTTGCATGCCAACCTGGCAATCCGCGCGCTGCTCAGTGTCGCCAGCGCAGGGCGAATGGGCCGGCCCCTGACGTATTTCCGGATGCCCGGCATGGGTACCATCGACGGGTTCTATTACACGGCCGAAAACGTCGATCGCCGGACGATTTCCCGGTTCTACGGGTACACGCTCGAAGATCCCGGACCCGGGGCCCTGCGGCAGTTTGCTCCTTATCTGAGGGACGGCCACCTGCTCTCGGCTGACCGCAAGATGGATTACTCGGCGCGGCTGGGCGAGGTAGCGGTGCCGACCCTGATGGTGGCCGGCGCGCGCGACCGGATCTCCGACGTCCCCTCGACCCGGATGACCTTCGACGCGCTGGGCAGTGGTGACAAGACCCTGTATGTCTTCAGCAAGGCAAACGGCCACGTGGCCGATTACGGCCACTGCGACCTGGCCTGGAGCCGTTACGCCCCCAGGGAGGTCTTCCCGGTCGTGATCGACTGGCTCGACCGCCGGCAGCCGGGCGTCTCCGCAGCCCGCCAGCAGGCAGCAAGCACGCCGCAGTTCTGGTCGTCACCGAGCCCGCAGAAAAGCTTCGATGCAGATTTGTGACCAGGTCTCGAACTCATTCCTGAAGCCGTGCAGGAGGGCGATGCGAACGAATTCGGGCTCGGCCAGCCCATCCTCGCGCGGGTGCACGTCTGGGTGTTCCAGATCGCAAACGTGAACGACGCCCAGGTGGACCGAGCCCACGGGGCCGGAATCGTCGTTGATCAATCCGACCAGCCGCATTGGACCTGGGCTGGCGACCTCGACCTCCTCGTCGAGCTCGCGGCGCATGGCCATCTCATAGGCTTGAAAGCTGCGCCGGCCTTCGGCATCAGATTCAGCCACGTGCCCTCCCACCCCCAGCGACCGCAGGCGATGAAGCCGGGCCTCGCCCTGCGTCTTGCCCCGCGTGTAACAGAACACGGCATCCGCGCACCGCAGGACGACATAAGGAATGATCTGCTTCCAGCTCGGATCCTCCTCGACCTCGGACCGGGGCCGGTATTCCATCAGCTCGGGAACCAGCAGGGCCGACAGATAGCGCTCGGCATCCGGGTGGAAACCCTGAAAGCGGCCCAGCCGGTCCAGCTCGGAACCGGGAACGACGAGCACACGCTCGCTTGATGGATGGCTCACGTCTTGACCTCGGGAAAAGCAAGGAATAAGAACGACGCTCTGCCCCCTTTGCCGTTTGACTCAAGAGGGGCTGGTTCGCTATTCTAGCGTCGCCACGCCGGACGCGGAACGAAGACGTGATATTGTACGTCCCGGTTCGGCAATGTATTGTTTTACGGTTGCGAGAGCCATCAGGAAGGCTTTCCGAACGTCGCCTCCAGGGTCCACCCGGCACGACACGAGGGCCCGGCAACAGCTCCAGATTCCGCAGCATTTTCTCCACCCAAAGGAGTGCATGAGCTTGAAACCCGTGCCCGACGAGGTCGTCCTCCGCCAGCTTCGATGGAGGTACGCCACCAAGAAATTCGACCCGACGCGGAAGATCGTCGCCGAGGACTGGCGATCGCTCGAGCAGGCGCTGGTTCACTCTCCCTCATCCTTCGGCCTGCAACCCTGGAAATTCTTCGTCGTCACCGATCCGGACTTGAAAGAGAAGCTGAAGACCGCGAGCTGGAACCAGTCGCAGATCACCGATGCATCGCACCTGGTCGTCTTCGCCATCAAGAAGAACCTGGGCGCCGCCGATGTCGATCGGTACCTCGCCCGCATTGCCGAAGTACGCAGCGTGCCCCTCGAGTCGCTCGACGGGTTCAAGAAGATGTTGCTGGGCTCGCTCAACCGTCCGGTCGAGGAGGTGAACGCCTGGGCGACGCAGCAGCTTTACATCGCGCTGGGCTTCTTTCTGAGCGCCGCGGCCATGCTTGGCATCGACGCCTGCCCCATGGAAGGCTTCCAGCCCGAGCAGTACGACGCGATTTTGGGCCTGACGCAGATGGGTTACGGCGCGACGGTCCTGGCCACCGCCGGCTATCGGGCTGCCGACGATCCCTACATCAAGCTGCCCAAGGTCCGGTTCAAGCCGGAGGATGTCGTCGTTCACCTCAACGGATGAAAGAACAAGTCGAAGATCACTTCGAGCGTGCTCGGGGTGGGCTCCGAACCTGCGATGCATCAAGAAATCCCCTGACGAAAGGAAGAGAACCGGTGAGCAACTCAAGGAATTGGTTCAAGATCGGGGGCCTGCTGCTGCACGTGTTGATCGCGGCCTTGATGATCTTCGCCAGCCTGGGCAAACTCACCGGCACGGCACCGGCGGAGGTCCTCGAGAGTCTACGAAAGGCCGGCCTTGACGGGCAGTTACGTCTGATCGGCGCCGGTGAGCTCATCACGGCCATCCTGCTGATCGTGCCGTGGACCGCTTCGCTCGGCGTTCTGTTGGCGTCGGCATTCTGGGGAGGCGCCATCTGCACGCACATGGGACTGCACGCGTCGTACATGTTTCAGTCGGTGCTGCTGGCGCTGATCTGGGTCGGGGCGTACCTGCGGCTTCCCGAGATGTTCAGCAGCTTCTGGCGGACGAGTGTCCCGGCCTCTGGGAAGGTTGATACGTCTGCCTCGAGCCTGGCCTGACGGCTTCAGGACCACGGATCAGAGCGCCAGCCGGCCCTCGAACTCCGCGCGCCAGACGGCGGCCAGGGCAGGAACCTCCAGGAGCCGCCGGACGTCATCGGGGTCAGCGTCATGGTCAAGGATGAGCCGCAGCATGTCGGTGACCGCAATCCGACTCTCGTCCTCGGCGACCCGCTCGATCCGGTCGCCCGGGCTCACCACGCCTTCCTCACGAACGGCGAGGTAGATCCCCGGGTGACCGACATCGAGGAAGGTCTTGACCATGGCAGGGTCGCGGAAGCGGAGACCGAGCTTGAAGCAGGGCATGCGAGGCTGTGTGACGACCAGCAGTGCGGTTCCGGCGCGGAACACGTCGCCGATATGGACCGCGTCTTCGATCAGTCCCTCGGTCGTGAGGTTCTCGCCGAAGATGCCGTGGCTCAGCTCACGGTTGAGCCGCGTCCGCCAGGCGGGATAGTGCTCGGAAGGGTAAGCGTAAACCGCCTTGTCCGGTCCGCCGTGGACGTTCAGGTCGGCCTGGGCATCACCGTCGAGGTTATGCCGGCGCAGGGGCACGGGACCTGCGACCGGTTCCTTGAAGATCCCCGTTTTCACGGTCCTTCCCTGCCAGATCACGATGCGAGGCATGCCCACATTGACCGAGACGATTCGCACAGTCTGCTCCTTCGGCGAAGTGCTTGCTTTGCTGCGGATCGGGCGATAAGCTGAAAACCACCGGATAGGGGGAGGAAGCTGATGCGTCCTGAAGACATCCTGTACTGGCTCAAGGCCGTACCATTCAAGCCATTCCGGATCTGCCTGAACAGCGGTCGGACCTATGAGATTCGCCACCCGGAAATGCTCCGAGTCAGTCGATCCACAATGCATATCTTCTCGTTCACAGGCGAGCCCGAAGATCCTTTCGAGAAGATGGAAATGGTCGGCCTCGTCCTGGTCGAGCGCATCGAGCCGATCGAGGCTCCGGCTCACGCTTGAGGATCCTCGTCGCGCTCATGAGCGGATCGATCGAGCGGCTCGACAATCGCATCGGGATCCGCATTCTCTCCGCGCAAGCTCCGGCTCACGCTCCGGATTCGCTGCCGCACCTTCCTGTAATCGATCGGCTCCCAGGCCTCGAGGGCGGGAATGTAGCGGAGATCGCCGCTGGCCTGGATCTTCTCGAGCAGCCGCCGGATCACCTCGCGGTTCCGGTCCTTGAGATGGCTCATGTCGGGCGGCTGCCGGCTTGATCTCAGCGCCTGGTCGATGTTGCGGAGATGCTCGTCCGCCACGGTCTCCTTCTCGATCGACCATCCTTTCGGCGTATAGACCAGCAGGGGCAGCCGGTAATCATATTCGATCGCCAGGTAGCCGTGGCGGATGACCCAATCGACCCGCGCCAGCACCTCCTCTGCCGACAGGTTCCTGTAGAAGCCGTGGGCGGGGCTCTGGTCGAGGGATCGGGTGAGCACTTCCTTGGCTCGCGACCCCTTGAGGATCAAGGTCAGCAGGTGCCGCCCGCCGCGCCTGATGAGGTCGTCGGCGCCGCGGAGGATCATCCGAACCTCCGCGGGCGGCAGAAGGCGGATTCCTTTGGTGTCCAGGTGATAGGCAACGCGCTGGACGCGGCGGCTCATCTCCTCGTCTCCACGTGCTCTTCTCGAGATCGATTGCAGGTTCAAAGGTCGTTCAGGAACCACATTGCGTCGAGGGCGAAGGATGGTGCGTCTTCGTGGACTTGACGCACCCTACGGCTACTCGGAGCCCGAAGACCTCGGTACTTCAATTATCGTGCTGACGAGAAGCCTCCTCACGAGGAAGCATCCTCGCCTTCGGTCCTGCGAGGGAATGGTTTTCGCGGACTCGATTTCGACCTTTCGACAAGTGCCCGAAAGGCGGCGTTCGATTCAAGGAGCTCGCTAACGAGTGAATCGTCCTCATCGGGATCGAGTCGAGTGGTTGAATCGTCACCATGCGCTTGTCGGGCATTTCGACAACGAGTGCCTCGCCCGAGTCACAGCACTCATTCAGCGTCCCCCTGGGATCCGATTCCAGTTGACTCAGGGGGATCATCTTCGTGCCCATGGAACTCCTCGTTTCCAACAATCAAGGCATTGCCAACCTTGCGCCCGACGATGAGAAGGACGACTTCGGCCGCTTCGATGTTTACATTATACAGGACCCGAAGGTCGCCAACGCGGAGTTCGAATTCCGCCAGAGGATTGGGGCGTAACTGCTTGATGGCTCGAGTCGGTTGGGCCGGGTGGTCCATCTTTGCCGTCGGGCATCTGTGTGACTCGGGCGCCCTGGGGCAGGCCCTCGAACGCCGTGGTTGTGCCGGTGACCGTCGAGATGGCGTCGAGCAATACCTCGGCCGGCAATAGCTTGGTCAAGGCGTGCGAGAAGTACAGGTCGTCGTCAGCGTTCAGCTCGTTGGTGTGGGACGAGAGCTGGTAGGTCCGGCTGCGCAGGATCGTCCGGATCAGGCCCTTGAGGCTGGAGCCGTCCTCGACAAATGCGCTGGTCTGGCCGTCGAGCAGCTCGTCGTTGGAGGCTGGGTTGGAGTCGCGAAAGTCGTCCACGGGCTCGACGATCCCGCGTCCCAGCAGGTGGAACCAGACCCGATTGACCAGGCTCCGTGCGAAGAAGGGGTCTTCCTTGCTGGCGAGCCACGACGTCAGGCGGACGCGGCGGTCCGACTTGACGTCTTCGAGTACCGGCCCGCCGAGTGCCTTCGGCTGAGCTCCAACTACTGGAGACGCAGGACAGCAAGACGACGAACATCCAGCAGGCGCTGCGGCGCTCGGTCCCACGATGATCCATTAACCGCTCCTCTCATCCCACTCGCCTCGGGGCGGCAAGAGAGTGGAACCGGAGGCCCGCCGGCCGGCCGATTCCCGTTCGCGGCAATGCAATGCAATGCAAAGACTGTCTTCGGGCATGCCCGTCAAATTGTTCAATAATAGAGGAACAATGCCGGCACCTTGAAAGAAAGTCAGACAATTTTCAGGATTACCGAAATGCGCTGCGGATGAACGCGGATCAGAGAGGCATCGGATGAAAACGCGGGCGACAAAGCTTATGGTGTTCAGCCCTGGCCTCCAGGGTGTCACAGACCAGACCGGCAACCAGCCAGCGAAGGGGAACATGTTGCTCTCGGGCGGTCTTCCGTAGATGGTTCAGCAGATCATCTGACAGAGTAACTCGAACTTGTGGTGAACGTTTCATGGCCATCCTCCGAGTCCGTCCGGTATGTCGGGATGGGCTCACCTGCCCGTGATGAATGTGCTTCCAAACGACAACTACCCGAAAAACGCCGCAGGACGGCTCAATTCGGGATTGCTACGCGACGGTACGCTTGTATCTGGTCGCCTTCAACCTTGACGAAGCCAAGCCAACGGGCAAATCGTAATTGCCGATAGTAGGCGTACCAGGCTTTCCTGGCTTTGTCCTTCGTCCGTCTGCCTCGACGGGAGTCCATGACCATCTCTCCTGATCCATGGTAGTGTGTATGGGGTGTCATTTGCCGCCGTATCCACGCTCGCGTCTCCCTTTCAATACCAACCATACGCAATGGCCACTAGAAAAGGAGCAATACCTGTTGGATCTACGGAGAATCCCTACTCCACCCCAGGAATCACCCGATTCCGGTGCTCCAAGGCGATCCAAGTCAGAACCAATCTCACAGGTGCAGCTTATCTGGCTGGTCAGTTCTTCTGTTTGATTCGCAGGCCTCGGAGGGCTCTCCGCCGGTCGAGCCAGGCTCCGACGAGCACCAGGGAGACCGCCGTCAGAGTGGCCGCCAGCGAGTCGGAAATGTTCCAGGCCAGTTCCTGCATGGGCGCGTGGGGACCCATCGCAACGCGAAAACGGTGGGATGCCGCCGCGATTGCGATGCGCCCCACATCCTCCCCCGCTTGAAGCTCTGCCCCGGGTTGTCCACGGAAGGAGAGCGAACCCTGGGTCCCTTGGCGCAGATCAACGCCTTTTGAGCCGGCTGAACCCGCGGAACCCTCGCAACCGCGCGAAGTGGGTCACGGTGCCACCCGTGCTGGTGGTGCCGCTGCCCCCGCTGGTGCCGCTGCCTCCGCTGGTGCCGCTGCCCCCGCTGGTGCCGCTGCCCGCGCTGCTGGTGGAGCTGGTGACTGAGGTTCCCGAACCGTTATGGAGGTTGGCCCGATCCGTCTGGATCGCTGCTTGATCGGCTGCGAGGGTCGTCAAGTCGGCAGCCGTGATCTTGGAATCCTGGATCGTCTGAACCAGATCGTTGAACGTCTTGTCGATCGACGTTTGTGCCACGTTCGACCCGCTGAAGAGGGCATTGAAGTCTGTCTTGGCCTGGGTCGTGTCGGTACCAGCGGCGACAGCCGAGACCAGCTCGTTGACGACCTTTTGGAGGCTTTGAGGATCGAGCCTCAACCCTGCGCCGGCGATCGTCTGGCTATCATTGACCAGGCTGGTCAGATCCGAAACCGTGACGAGCGACTTGGCCGTCAGGCTCTGGTTCTCGGTCTGAAGCTTCTGGAGATCGGTCTTGAGCTGTGTGAACTGCGAGTTCTGACTGGCGGACGATGGTGCATACAAGCCCTGGGCCCCCCCAGCTTGGGCCGGCAGGGTCGCAACCCCCGCGCTGGAGAGGCTCGTCGCCAGGTTGCTGTTGAGCGAGCCACTTCCGGCCAGGAGAGTCTGATATCCGCCGAACCCGCGGCCGCCACCGGGCAAGTTGTTCAGATCGCTCTGGATGGCCGCTTGGTCAGCGGCGACGGCCGATAGATCGGCCGAGGTGATCTTGGAATCCTGGATCGTCTGGACGAGGTCGTTGAAGGTCTTGTCAATCGTTGCCTTCGCGACGTTCGACCCGGTGAACAGGGCATTGAAGTCGGTCTTGGCCTGAGTGGTGGCGGCATCGCTAGCGACGGCGGTGACCAGCTCGCTCACGGACTTCTGCAGGTTCTGAGGATTGATCCAGAACCCGGCGCCCGCGATGCTCTGACCGTCGGTCGTCAGGTTGGTGACGTCGACGATGGTGATGTCGGACTTGGCTGCCAGGCTCTGTAACTCGGTCTGGAGTTTCTGGAGATCGCTATTAAGCTGTGCGACTTGCGTATTCTGGCTGGCCCACGGCGAGTAGTAACTTCTGGCCGGCCCGCCGAAGTCGCCGCCGGTGACGACTCCGACACTGGCAAGGCTCCCCAGAAAGTTGTTCCCGCCGCCGCCCCACGTCGACAAGACCACACGCCCCTCGAGCGCTTCACACGACGGACCATGACTGCGCGGCGATCTCTCCGCATGACCATGATGAAGGCTGATCGTATCGTCACCGCCAAAGATCCAGCGGGTGGGAATCGAACGCCGGGACTTGATCCTGGAAATCATCATATCCCCCTTTGCCGAAAGCAGTAAGAGATTCTCGCCGCGCTCGATGATCATGCTCTCGGTGCCAGGGGATCTGAGAGCGCGGCCCAAGGGAAAACGCAAGCCTTCCCGGCCAGCGCGCGCGAATTTTCGTGGATTGGTCTTGACAAAAAGAGTCGGCGCGGATTAGGGCAAGCCGAGGAGTGGCACCCGGCCTAAGGGTCCTATCGCCATCTACCCGGTTGGGCGTGCAGCAGGGCGCGGTGGAGTGTGACCCGCCCAGGCCTGCCCTGGTTGGCAGGGCGGGGGGAAGCAGCGATGTTTCGAGTCCTTCTCGTCAACATGCCCCCGGCTCTTCAATCCGCTTCAACTGATTCCACTTCGTGTTGTTCCAGTTCCTTATGACCCCGTTCAGTCCACAAGCCCGGCAGTGCCACAGTATCTCGTCCTGGCCCGGCGGAAGAGAGGTTCGGACCGTGCCTCGGCAAGCCTTGGCCGTACAGCGAATCCCGGAGTCGTGCTCGCCGGCCGAAGCAGCACCGGTCGCCGCCTCGATCAACAGCGTGAGAAAACTCGCCAGCCTGCGGGCCGGGCCAGGGAGCTGCGCCAGTTCTCCGGTTTCATCAAGATAGTGCGTGATGTCCGTTACGTATGTCTTAGTTACTGCTACCGCGGGCTGCGACAGCGGTTGCTCGGCGGCAGGGCGAGCTTTCCCTTGAAGAACGCGGGTCAGCGTGAACGTAACCTGCCCGAAGGGACTATCGCTCCGAGTGGGATAGCGCACGTCACTCACGATGTACCGGCCTACCGGGCGTCCACCGATTGAGATCCTTACGGGAGTATTCACATCCTGGGGCAGGATGCCGATTCGGTAAAGCTCCACGCTCAGATCCGCTGGCAAAACCAAGCGCAACGTGCCCTCGTCTCGCGAGTAACGGATCTGACTCGTGGGGTAACTCAGATACGATATGACACCCTTGCTGAAAGGCTCCGCCGGCATGCGCACCTTGTCCAGCCTGGTTCCATTGATCGCGATTGTTCTTGGCATTTCCTCGCTCCTTCCCCTCACGCTTTGGGATGCATCCTCGGGGCCGTGAGTTCGTCCGGCAATGGCGGATCCCACCAACCGTGTTTCGTGATGACGGGACGCTCAAATCACGCACAGAACCTGGGCGGGAGGAGCGACCTGGGATAACGACAATACTGCCAGAGTTGGGCTGACATCCAGGACCTGGTGCCTGGATGATTCACGCTGCCGGGGCGGAACCCGCTTGTCGATGTCCTGAATCACCGATTTATCCAGGACGAAGGTGCGCGGCCAAAGCACTTGATCCCGCGCGAGACAGAACGGCATGACGTTGTTTTCGCGGAACTCCGGAAGCGACTGGCCTCGCATCCTCAATTGGGTGTAACTCTATCTTGATGGAGATAACTTCTCCGAATCACTGGGCTTTGCTTTGAAACGACGGCAACTGCCTCGATCCTGAAGGTCACCGGATTCCCCACCAGCGACACGGCGGGCGAGGCCGGTAATGTCGTCGTCACGGCCTACGATCCGTATGGCAACGTGGCGTTTACTTCTGGGACAAAGGGCATGACTCAGTAGGCCGGCAGCCATGTTCGCGTGCGATTGACAGCCTCTTCCAGGACCGGCTCGAACGCCTCGTAGTCCCCGTCGTTCTCGAAGATCGTCATCCGCGCGTTGGCGCGATTGAGGACATGGTCGATCAAGCCGCCGTCATCCGCTCGCTTTTTGGGGAGAGGCAGCCGGGCCAGGGCGGTCGGCCTGATCCTGAAGGCCGATGTGGGTGTATTTCATCGTCATCCGGACATCGGCGTGCCGGTGTCAGTCTGCTCGCACGCGGGGCGGTCCTCATTGCCTGACCGGTGAATTCCTGCTATCTCTGCTCCATGGAAATCAGTCGGGGATGGCAACGGCTTATGGGCCAAGTCAAGACGGCGGCAGGGGCGCTAAGGAGAAGGCTACGCCCCTCCATGACCGGCACGCCGCCATCGGCTCGGCCCATGTGGCACGATCCGGCGGCGCACGCCTGCGACCTTGCCGAACGCTACGCCGAGCCGCTGGATTACGCTGTCTCCCAGCGCATGATGGAGCTCGGCATCGACCCGAACAGGATCGGGATGCCCGACATCGACGCCGGAATCCTTCATGCCGCCTTCCACCCCCACGGCAAGGTAGGTGGGAACATTTCGCCAGACGGCAGGATCATCGCTGATTCCGGGATACTCAACACCGACCTGATGAAGGCTGACTATGGCAAGAAAGCGGGGAAGCTGTTCGAGCGATCACGCCTGCGTGACCGGCTGGACGCGATCATCGCGCATGAGTACGAAGAGCATCGGCACGGCATGAGCCACGAGAAGGCGCTGAAAGCCGCACCCAAGACCGAGCTGCCGATCAGTGATCGGGCGAGGGAAATTGCGAAGGCGATGGAGAAAGGGTGGAGGGCAAGGTAGTGTGCCGTCAACCTTCGATTGACGGGTTGACAAGCGGCTCGCACATAAGAGAAAGATGAAGAGTAAGATCAGGAAGAGGACTAAGAGCAAGAGCAGGAGTAGGAGCAAGATCGCGACGTAGGGCAGGCCTTCCAGCTTTCCTTTGGCGAGTGCATGAGGTCCGACTCTTAATC
>JBAUOX010000338.1:0-3985 GCA_049579985.1 Isosphaeraceae bacterium
CTTGCGTTTGGTTTCGGCCTGGCGGGTCTGGAACTGGTCCAGGTTCAGCGTTACCCGGTCGTCCCAAATCGATAGCCAGGCGAGGTACTGCCGGACGGATTGCTCCAGCTCTCGCAGCCGGTTGGTATCGCCGGCGAGGAATACCAGCGTATTCCTGAAGTTGCGGGGAGATCCTCCGCGTGAGTCGAGAATCGCAGCAGCTTCCCGGTGGGCCGGGCTTTTGTCATCTCGGTTGGCGTGCGGGAAATCCGGCCCGAGAATGACCAGCCGGGCCTCCCGTTCGTCGGGCACGTCGCTGCTTGGAACGCAGGCATGCACCTTCGAGAAGTCGGACCGTGTTCGGGCCTGTTCCCGCAATCGCTTGATGATCTCGTCCGATACCTGGTCGTCGGTCATTTGACCAGCGCGGTCGTCGGCCAGACGGGTCACGGTCGGCTGGGTCGAGTACCAATAGCGTTTGCCGTCCACATAGAGGTATGTCGCGCTATCGGTGAGCCGGCGGAGGGCATCGCCGAAGGTGGCAACGGCCTCGCCCGGCTGCACGCAGCCGAGTTTCACCTGGCGGTCGTCGATACCGCGATGCGCCGCCCGCTGCATCGGCGCCGAGCCCATGTAAATCGTGCGTGAGACACGGCGGCAGGCGGAGTAGCGCCCAAGGTTCGGGTTCTCCCGGTCCAGTATCAGCGGCAGCGAATTGGCTCCGTCCACGTCCTTTTCGATGACCGGAACCCATTGGTCTTCGAGGTATCGGGTCAGCTCGAACTGCACGATCTGGTCGTCCACGGGGACGTTGCCCGGCATGATGAGGACGTTGCTGTCCTGACGTTCCCAAAGCGAATGGATCACGGCGGCCATCAAGCGCAGCACGCCGCGCGTGCGCTGGAACTTGTCGAGCGTGGACCAGTCGTTGTAGAGCCGGTCGAACATCTCGGGGTGAATGGGATATGCCATCTTGATCCGGCGTTCGTAGTCGGCTTCGCGGCACTCGGAAGGAAACTCCTGCTGCTGAGAGCCATACAGCTCGACGAAGGCGCGGGCCACAGCATCGCGGGCGACGAATTGGTCGCCGGAGAGCGGCTGGAACAGCCGCCGACGGACGATCTCAAAACCCTCATCGGGACTGGCGGGCCGCCAGGAAGCTTCCACGCGGCCGATGGCGTTTTTCAGCCGCGACAAGGCTTCGCGGCCCCGCTCACCGCCGACTTCGATGTCCGTAACGCCCCGTTCGGCTTTTTGGTGAGGGCTTTCGGAAGCTGGAATACTCACGACCAACTGCGTGTTCTTGGCCGCTTTTGCCGCTTCACTCAGCGCCTGGGCAAAGGTAAAGTGCGTCTCGAACGTTCCGGCGGGCAAGTCCGCCGCGGTGTGCAATTGGCGGGCATAGGCGACCCATTCGTCGATCAGGAGCAGGCAGGGGCCGTACTTGTTGAAGAGTTCCTTCAGCGAATTGCCGGGATTGGTGGCGTGTTCGTCGTCCTCTTTGACGAGCTTGTAGCCTTCCTTGCCGCCGAGTTGCCAGGCGATTTCGCCCCAGAGGGTGCGGACGACGGTCCCATCGGGCTTCTTGTGCGGCTTGCCCGGAGAAATCTGCGTACCGACGAAGACGGCGCGTTTTACGTTCTTGGGAATCGGGATGGCGAGTTCTTTGACCAGTTCCTCGACGCCGGGCAGTTCGCTCGCTGGAGTTCCGGAGAACATGTGATAGAGTGCCAACTCGGAGTGGGTCTTGCCGCCGCCGAAGTTGGTCTGCAACTCGACGACCGGATCGCCTCCTTGACCGGACAGCCTCGATATGGCCTGCGTAAGCAGCCGGCGCAAGCCTTCTGTCAAAAAAGTCCGGCGGAAGAACTCTGTGGGGTGCTTGTACTCGTCGGAGCCTTCTCCCTGGTAAACCTGCCACAAGTCGGCTGCGAATTCGGCCTGCTGATACCGGCCCGAGGCCACGTCAGGATGCGGCGTGACGACTTCACGCCACGGCTTCAGACCGCCCTGGGGATTGCCTTCGGTTGGCTGGAACGATTTCTTGCGCATCTCCGAGCGGCGTTGTTCGTCGAAAACGACCCGCATGAGGTCCATTCGCATCTGACCGACTTCAGCCGCGGCCTCGGCGGCTGAGACCGCGTTTAATAACCGTTCCATGGAATCGAGCGCCCGAATGGCGTCGTTGCTAATGAATTGCTCGTGATGGGCCCACTGGTTGCGAATGCCGCGCAATTCACTGACCAGACTGCGTTCGGCCGGTCCCAACACGTCGCGAAAGACATCATTCCACTGGTCCCACATGACGCCAAGCAGGACTTGTGGATCATTGAGATTGGGGCCTTGAGCCTTGGCTTTCTGGCTTCGCGGCGAGGCCGTATCGGGTAGCACGGCAGTCCACTTGTCCCCCAAGTGGGATTTCAGTTCGCGTTCGACAAAGGGGCGCAGGCCGGCGGATAGCAGGTCCAGCCCTTTTCCCACTCGTTCACGGTTCGTGATTGCCATAGCTCAGTCATCCATTTTCAGAAGAGATCTTGTTGAATCGTAGGTTGCCTGTTTCGTTGCGAGAGTGCAAGTTTCGAGAGTTCCGGCCAGGCAATAACCAGGCCGTTGTAGGCCAGGGCCTCGTCCGCCCATTTCTTGCGTTCGCAGATGGAGTAGAGCCGGTAGGCAAGTTCGCGGGCGATCTCGCCGATGCCTCCCAGCTTGTTGAGCAACGTGGCGGCTTCGCCCTCGCCCTTGGTTTCGAGCGCACGGATCAGGTGCTGGGTCGTCTCCCAGACGGTGAGGCGTTTGTCGGTCGTGGGGTTCCAGCCATCGTGCAGTTGAGTGCGGCCAAGGAGCTGCACCTTGCCCTTTCCGGCTTTCACGACCCCGGCCTCTTCTAGCCCCGTGATGGCGGTGTCCTTGGCCTTGCTGAGCGTCTCGGCCACGCCATAGGGACCTTCGCTCGTGCCGTACTGCTCGAACCACGCCAAGGCCCAGCGGGTGTCGGGATCGAAATCCCCTTCTTGCTCGGAGAGCACTTCGTCGAGGACCTGGTTGATGATGCCGAGCGCCGTGCGGACTGTCATAGCCGAGCCGTCCGATTCGATGACCTTGGTATAGCGGGTGAAGACGGCCATGCCAGGCCCGATGGCAGCCTGAGCGAGATCCACCGGGGCAATGTTACCGTGTTGAAGATTCCGTAACGCCGTTGGAATCTCTTGCCGTAGAGCGTTGATAAACTCCTTGCGAGTTGCTAATCCAGCTACTGAAGACCGCGGTCGACATACAAGGACAATCGATGAGGCGAGTGCATTACTCGCGTTGTCACGTGGCCGCCCTAGTCGTTCAGTCCTTACAGGCCATGTTCCTGTGATGTTAAAGCCAGCCCTGGATAGTCCCTCAAGCATCGCCTCCCAGCCGGTTGAGACGTTGGATTCCGTTGTATCGTCATTGGAATCGTCGGTCTCCGTCTGTTTGAAAGCATAGTAGACCGTGAAAGGGTGATCCTTGTTTCCAGAAGCACGAATCCACTTAAATGTCCGTTCCAAACCGCTCTCGAAGAATTGACGTGCAGCGTCTCGATTCCTATGTCTCGATGGATCTGAAACTAACTCCGATGCTTTTGGGACAAGTAACGTAGAGAGGAGGCTCGGATAGATCCTCTGAAGCATACGGCGAAGCCAGACGTAAAAAAAGTCGCTAAGATCGGCATATCCAATATTGTCGTAATAAGGAGGATCGGTGCTCACCATAGGTTGTTGTATGTCCTGTCGGTCCACCTGAGCGTCGAGTTGAGCAACGTGTCCTGGACCTCCCTGGTACCAGTTTACTAACACCTTCTCGATCAATTCTGGCTGCCGAGTAGGGAAGGGGCGCCCGGCGGGCTCAATCGAGCTTCGGGTTTCCCCTTCCCCCTCTAAAATTCCGTACGGCGGGTTTTCCCCAGTACGGCTTCAAATGGACCGTCAATGGCGACCTTCGACGACGTCCCGAGGCTTAAGTGCCGTCCACATCCGCC
>JBAUOX010000339.1:0-2654 GCA_049579985.1 Isosphaeraceae bacterium
CAAACTACCCGATCGGCAGGTTGACAGTTCGAGCGGCCCTACGCGGCCCGCCGTGCCTACTAACCCGAAGCGTGAGCGAGGGTCTTTTCCAATTCTGCCGCAAGGACTTGCGTCAATCCTCGCTCACGCTTCGGGTTAGTGTGGAGAGGAACCGCAGGTGTCAAGGCAGAGACGCCGTCAATCCCCGGCCTTGGGACGATCCCGCAGAATTCGAGGGCCGAGTTATCGTGGTCTCGAGAACGAGTCTCTCGCATCCTGCTCGTTTGCGAAAATCGAGAACAGGCCCTCGACTCGCGTGAGACGCATGATCTCTTGGACGTCTGGATCGAGCTGGCAAAATCTTACCGAGCCGCCGGCTGAGGCGGCTTTGTTCATCAGATTGACCAGCATACCGATGGGTGCACTGGAAAGGAACCGAACGTTTTCGAAGTTGAGAATCAGCTTTCGATTCCCCTGGGTCTCCACGAGGCTATAGAGTTCCTCTCTCGCCTCGGTGCCGACCTTGGGGCCTCTGAATGTCACGATTGTAATGCCGTCCACGGTCTTGAGGATAAGGGGAGAGACAATCGCTTCGGACATGAGAGTCATTCCTCGAGTGGGGACGGTCCTGGGAGGCGATTGGTTTCGTTTCTGTGCCTCAGCCCGTTCGATTGGAGCCGATTCGCGATTGCGATTCCAGGCAAGTTGTGAGGGGCGAGCCCTCTGAGATTTCCTGTGCCGGGCAGGTGCAGACGTCGCGCTGCCCACTCGGTGGTGAGCTGAGGGACGGTGTACGCGGTCTTGAGCACCAAGTGGCTGACCACGAGCGAGTCCATGCCGGTCGCGCGGAGGTCCGTCGGCGCCGCGGGCGCTAACTCTTCACCGATCGCAATCAGTGCGGGCCGATGCGTGAGGCCCAAGGGCTCGGTCGTTGCCGGATCGTTCATCGCCTCGGGAGCTTGCCTTATCGGCATTTCACGAGCACCGATCTAAAAGAATCCCAGCCAGGAAACAGCGTTCGTTTGTTTGAGTGCCTCGCGGACCAAACTCCCGAGTCACCGAGGCCTTGATTCATCCGACCTCGGACGACGACTCGACTCACTCCACGAGGCCGACGCGAGGGGGTCCCTGAACGACGCCAGCAACGGCTCGGGCGCTGACGGGGATGGCCCCGCTGCCAAAGAACCCGCTAAAAACGCGTTGCTGATACCAAGTCACGGTTGCCTCGACGTATCCCGGTAGCAAAGTCGTGCCGGCATTGGGTCCGCCGGAATACTTCGCGGGGGAGATGTTGACCGTGACTTTCGACGTCGTGCCGTCGTTGGTGTAGCCGTTGGCCGAGGCGACGCCCAGGGCACTGGCGAGGGCGGTGCCGCTCGGGTCCGTGCCATGGTTGGTGTTCCAGTAAGCGTAGAGGTCGGAGGCGGCGGCCAAGGCGACCGCGTCGGCCGTCGCCTGGGCGTGCCGGCGCTCGACCAGCAAGAGTCCACCGTCCGCCACCAGGGCCAGCCACGGAATGATGAAAAAACTCAGGCTCACCAGCACGACCTGCGTCGTAACCATCCCCCTCCGGGTGCTTCCCGCCAGCGAAATCGGTGCACGCAACATGGCTGTTATCCTCCCGAAAGTGTCGATCCCGGATCCGGGCGTCCAAAGGGCCTGCGCGCTCTGCTAATAGGACATCGGCATCACCGAGGTACTCGTCAGGTTGAGGGGGCCTGTTATGTACAAATCGGGCGTCCACTGGTACGTGACCGTGACGATGACGCTATTATACGGCGAGTTGGTCGTGTTCCAGATCACCGCGTAGATCAGGTGGCTCGGAGTGAGACCGACCGCCATCGCCATCGGCAGAATGGCATTATTGTAGATGTCTGCTGGCGTGGCGGCCGAATTTCCCGTATCCGCCGCATACTGGGTTCCGTGGACCGAGGCGTAGCGGGCCCCCTCGCGCGCCAGCGAGGCCACCAGTTGATAGTAGTAGACCCCCATCGCAGTACTCCACGTCCCGAAGGTCAGCATCATAACGACGGGGAGGACGATCGCGGTTTCGAGCACTTCGACCATGCCGCGACGGGGGGGGTTCGGGGTTCTGCGAACTCGCATTTTCTCCTCCGGTTTCAGCAGGCTGACGGCCCCTGGCAAGACGATGGGACCGGCGCGACCGTCCGGTCCCGATCAATTGGGCTTAGCCGGCGCCACGCGCATAGTGACTTGACGCGATAGATTGACGTTACTGAATCCCAAATACGTAGATATCATGTTAAACTGATATTGTACGGCAACACTCACTGTATTATTCCCCTGTCCGTCGGTCCCGGTCGACAACGTCACGTTTGCCGCAGTCAGCGTCGGGGTCAGGTTGTTGGCGTCGGCCAGAGCGGCATCCTGCACGGTCGCGTAGGGCGACTGGGAGGGAGGGACCGTGCCGTTAGCGTACGGGTCGCTGGCCCAGAGCGCGCCATTCCGGGCGGCATTGGTGATAATTGTGTAGTGGAAGAATAGGCGACAGAAATCGATGGCGACGATGAGAACGAATACAAGCAACGGCAACCATACTGCCAGTTCGGTGGCCGCCCCCCCGCGGCGGCGGCCTCCGCGATTGGAGGACCGATTGGGGAAAACCATCTCTTGCCTCCTCGATTCGTTAGAGCGATTTTCAATCGCCTGGATGG
>JBAUOX010000340.1:0-4020 GCA_049579985.1 Isosphaeraceae bacterium
GACCAAGGATGTCGCGCACAACGTCGGCGAGAAGGTCAAGGACGCCGAGCACAACGTTGCCGAGAAGACCAAGGATGTCGTGTACAACGTCGACGAGAAGATCAAGGACGCAGGCCGCTGAACGCCCTTGCATTCGAAGAAACGAGGTCGGCCCGCCTCCGCCGCGGGCCGGCCTCCTCCGGGTGAGGATCGCACAGATCCATGGCGCAAGAAATCGCAAGACATTTCACTTGCTTTTCTGTTCCAGCGCCGGACAATGAAGGTAGTCACGGAGCTCGTGTGGATTCACATTCGGCGCCGATGAAGTTTTGAATCAAAGTTGTCGGATGACTAGGTAAAGGGCAACCCGGCTTGGCCGGGGGGCTCGTTGACGAGTAAGCCGACGTGGTCGAATACTTCTGGGTGTTCCGCCACGTCGGCTTTTTTATTCCGCTTGCGGTGGCGCCGGACGGTTGCGGTCACGAGGGAGACTCCGAATGGTCACCCGACCCGATAGTGACTCCGAGGGGCCTATCCGCGAGTCAGAGTAGCCGCTTGCGGAGGCGTTCAAGGCCGCGGCCTCCACGAGGTTTCAGACCACTGAAAGAGGTAATCCATGAGTCTCGGTATGATCCTGCTGATTGTCTTGATCCTGCTCCTTCTGGGTGCCTTTCCACGCTGGGGCTATAGCCAGAATTGGGGCTACGGCCCCAGCGGCGTCTTGGGCTTGGTGTTGGTGATCGTCCTGATTCTCGTGGTCTTGGGGCGCATCTGAGGAATCTGGATCCGGTTTGCCCGTGGCGGCTGCAACGGGCACGACATGCCTGTCTCGCGATTCCACAGCGTTCTCGGTGCGAGGCCTGGGGCGGACCCAGCTCGCGGTGAGCACCAGTCTTTTCCCTGAAACGAGAGTGTCCCATGCTTGGGTATGCCATCACATTCGCGATCCTCGCTCTGCTCGCCGGCATCTTTGGCTTCGTGGGCCTTGCCGGTACTCTCGCGGTGATCGCCAAGGTTTTGCTGTTCGTTTTCCTGGCCCTCTTCGTGATCTCGCTGATCTTTGGCAGGAGGCGGGGGCCCGCTGTTTGATCTTCGTTGGGGTGGGCAAGCTCATCGTGGGGCCGCCCGGACACCAATGATTCCACGATTCGTAGCTTCAGGAGAGAGAAACTCATGAAACGGATTCTGTCATCAGGCCTGATTCTCGGCCTCCTCTTGTTCCCAGTCGCCGGGCTAGTAGGCTGCGGCCAGGAGTCGAAGACAGGGACGAAGGAAACGATCACGACGCCGGGTGGGACAACCACCACGACGTCGGAGACCAAGGTCAAATCAACCGGCGATAACCCGCCGCCGAACTCCGCGGGCGAGACCGGCAAGACCGGCAAGTGAGGACTTCACACCGACCGCCCTCTCGGTACAAGGGGACGGTCTCACCGGCCATGCCCGATTTCAAAGAACTCGCGCATGGCCATGGGAGACCTCGTCCTTCGCCAGAAATCCGGGGCAGATTCCGGGAAACCGCAGGGAGACAACCGTGGCCACGGGATCGAATGACGTTGATGAGATCTACCATCGAATGGCAGTCATTCGCCGCGAGCTTCATATGAACGTGCGCGAATCAGTCGCCGGCGCCGAGGCTGTCGTTGACTGGGGAAGGTACACGTGGACGTATCCCTGGATCGCCTTGGGCGCGGCGGCCGCGGTCGGCTACCTGGTCTACACCAGCGGTCATCTGAAGGTCACGGCCGACACCGCAATCCTGGCCGATGGGACCAAGGCTGGTGAACCGGTCGCGGGAGCCATGGCCAAGGGTCAGGTACGATCGAGGATCAGCCAGAATCTCCTGCTCGGCGCCTGGGGCATCTTGTTCCCCGTGGTTGTTCGAGCGGGCCAGAATTACATGCTGAGTTGGCTCGAACAACAATACTCGACGAGGACTGTGGACCGGAACGCTCGCGCGCCGACGGCCGAGGAGCGGGGCGGGTGGATGGACCGGGTGGAGCGGTAGAACACTGAGGCGGAACAACGGCTGCGATCGAAACCAAATTCTGGGAGGCAAGGACAATGAATGACCGCGTTCAAGGCACGAAATCGGAGTTTACTCCCCAACTGGAAGAAATCAGGGCGATGGCGCGCCAGGACGTGGCGGTCGCTCGTGAGCGGCTGGCCGAGGGGAGAGACATGGTGAGGGACTATGTGGCCAGAGAACCCGTGAAGGCTCTGGGGGTCGCGCTTTGCATAGGAGTCGTCCTGGGATGGTTGATCAAGCGTCCGTGAACGGTCGCGGAGCGGCTCGTGTGCCCGGTTCCAGTTCGGCGGAATCCGATGGTGTCGCCGAGTTCGTCGACGACCTCGCGTCGCTTGCCGAACTCCAGGCCAAGCTCGCGGCCGTCGACTTCAGGGATGCCGCCCGGAAGTCGGCGATTCCCATCGTGCTGACCGTGGCGGGCCTCGCCGTGATCGTGGCCAGCGTCCCGGTGGCCCTCCTTGGCGCCGGCTGGCTGCTCGCCACCGCACTGAAGATCCACCACGGTTGGGCGATGCTCCTGACGGCCGGAGCCTCGATAGCCCTCGGGGGACTGGTGGCGGGGTTGGCCGGGATGCGGCTCAGCCACAGCTTCGACAGCTTCCGCCGCTCGCGCAAGCAACTGTGGCTCAACCTGGCATGGGTCCGGACCGTCCTTGTCACCAGCGCCAGCGCGCGCTTGCACCCGCGGCGTCGTTTGTGACCACGGCCGTACGCAGGGCGCGGAATTTCCCGATGGCTCATTGAGGTTGAATCGAAATCTACCAAGGGAGCCGGAATCGCACCGGCCGATCCCGCAACAAATGGAGTCCAACGACCATGGCGATCAACTTGCAGACGATTCAAGGAGGGTGGAATCACCTCTGCGCTCTGGCAAGGCAGCGCTGGAGTCAGTTGACCGAGGATGACCTCCGGGTGCAAGAAGGAAATATCGAGCAGCTCGTCGGCCGGATCCAGCAGAAGACCGGCGAGGGGCGCGAGGCGATCGAGACATTCTTCGCTGAGATGACCTCGCGCGGCTCATCGGCCGTCGCGCATGCGGCCGAGGCCGCCGGCCAGTACGCCCACCAGGTGAGCGACCAGGTCCGGGAACGCTACGACAGTGCCGAGGGTCTGGTCCGCCGCCACCCGACGGAGACGGTGGTAGCGGCCTTCGGCATCGGCCTGGTGGCCGGACTGATCGCCGGGCTGGCGATCCGAGCCCGTTGAGTCCCGCCTGACGGCTCCCCGGCAGACGCTTCATGAGCGATCCGCCGGGCGAGTCTCGCCGGGAAGTGCCAGCAGTACGCCGGCCTTTTCGCCGACCTGTGAGATCCAGGTCACCCGCACAGGAACGCCACCGTGGCCAGTCAACGCAAGTCACCGATGGACCATCCAGTCGTCGTGACCTTCCTCATCCTGGCGGTCATCGCCGCGATGTCGCTGGCGGCCGAGATGCTGAAGCCCCTGGCCCTGGCGGTCCTCCTCAGCTTCGCACTGGCGCCGCTTGCGGGATTCTTCGAGCGGTGTCGGGTGCCGCGGGCCATCGCGGTCCTCCTCACGGTCGCACTCGCGCTCGGCAGCCTGAGCGGGATCGGCTACGTCGTCGAGCGGCAGCTCTCCATGCTGGCCCGCCAACTGCCGAGCTATAAGGAGAGAATCCAGGAGAAAGTGAACTTCCTGAAGCCATCGAACGACACTGTGTTCTCTCGGGCACAGAAGTTCGCCGGCGACGTGGTCAAGTCGCTCGACACGCCGGTCCTCCCGGGGCCCGAGGCGATGGACGTGCGGGTCGTCGAGCAGCCCTCGTTCCGCGAGCGCCTCCAGGCGGCCGTCGGCCCCTCCCTGGAGTTCCTCGGCGTCGGCTGTTTCGTGCTCATCCTGGTCCTGTTCATGCTCATGAACCGGGAGGACGTGGGAGACCGGATCGTCCAGCTCTTCGGCCAGCGCAAGATCAACCTCACGACCCGGACCATGGGCGAGATCGGCCAGCGGATCAGCCGCTACCTGGCGATGATCACGCTGGTCAACGCGGG
>JBAUOX010000341.1:0-6819 GCA_049579985.1 Isosphaeraceae bacterium
CTCTGAGGCACTCCCCTCGCTGGCGCGTCGGGTTAGTATGAGCTTCTTCGGTGCCAGGGCAATAGGTCGCTCTCCCGGGAATCTGCATTCTTCAACATCTTAATCGAAGACGCATCGAAGGCGAAGGGTCGCCTGGTTCCGACCGGATCAATCGGCGGGCCGCGGCCCCGCCGGAATTCCCCGAGCCCCTGCGCGGTTGATCACGGCGACCCAGAGGTCGGAATGGACACGGATCTGGCAGGAGAGGCGGATGTTGGGTGCGATATCTCCTTCGCGGGCCAGGCGGGCTTGCTCGATATCGGTCTGAGGCCCGGCGTCGCCGCCCAGGACCTCGACCCGGCACGTCGTGCAGCGGGCATTGCCGCCGCATCTATGCATGATGTCGATTCCCGCATCTTCGATGGCCAGAACCAGCTTCTTGCCCGGCTCGACCTCGAACGATTTCTCACCGTCAACGGTCACGGTCGGCATGATCTTGGAACTCCCCTGGGGTGCGTCGAACAGAGGGCCGGCGCTCAGCTTGGCCGAGCGGCCGGGCCCGTGATCGGTCTCGGAAGCTGCTCAAACTTTGGGAACTCAGCCGCGACGGAGTCCCTGGCATTCAAAATATGCAGGGGAGGCTGGCGTTGCAAGGCGTCGAGCACCATTGCTCGCGGGGCTTTCGCTCTCCGCCGCGGTCGCCAAGGCAGGAGCTCCAGACTGGCGAGCACCTCGTCCAGCGACGTTCCCCGCGAGACCGCGAGACTCGGCTTTCTCATTTGTTTTTCCGCTTCCGACCCGGATTCGTTATGATATGCGTCGTCCTGTCTTCGAACGGGGGGGCTGAGCCTCCTCGAGATGCTGCTGCTGACGCGAACCGGGAGCCATCGATGAAGTCGAAGAAGCCGACCAGTCCACGAGCCAGGCGCAGCCCGGCCTCGTCGTCGGGCCGCACGCTCGACGAGGGCAGGGCAGTGGTTCTGGACTTCGTCCAGAGCCGGATCGAGGCGTTCAACGCGGAACAGGGCGGCGGCGTGGCCGTTCGCAAGGACGCTCATGGCTACACGCTACTGCATCAGGACTCCGGCATGCCGATTGCGCGGCTGCGCCTCCGGGACACCGGCGACCGGTTCGCAGTGCTTTACTGGAGCCCCTTTCGCGAACGCTGGCTTCCCGTCGGCCCGCTTGGAGGGATGGTCCTCTCACTCCTCGATGCGCTCGAGTTCGTCGCCAACGACCCGATGGACTGCTTCTGGCGGTGAGCGGCAAGCGGTATGTGTGAGGTCGTGGGGTCGTGGCATGGGGCCGCGAGCCAGACGGTTGCGTCTCCAAACCATCATCCGTTTTTCACCAGGTAGCCTTCCGACAAAGTCTTGAATCGGGCGACCTGGTCGGCTTGCCAGGCCTCATCGCGACCGAGTTCCCCGGCGAGCAGGGCTGCGACGCGTGGTGCGGCCTCCAGGCTGGCGCGGGCGTCGAGGAAGAGGGCGCGGGTGCGGCGGGCAAGTACGTCCTCGATCATGCGAGCCGCCTCGTGGCGGGCTGCCCAGATGACCTCGGCGGCGATGTAGGGCAGGGCGGGGTGGAGCGGTTCGCCCAGGTCAGGGCGTTCGCGAATCAGCTCGTTCAGCTCCGAGAGATCGGAACCGTAGAGTGCGAGGGGCCGTGGCTGGTCATCGGTCGGCAGACGCCAGCCGTGCAACCTCAATGACGCTGTCGCGGAGGGACGGCCGGGAAGTTTGCCCACCCGCGCCGCGTGGTCGACCGCGTCCCGGGCCATCACGCGATAGGTCGTCCACTTCCCACCTGTGACCGTCACCAGGCCCGATTCCGAGACGGTGACGACATGTTCCCGCGATAGCCGGGATGTCGCGATGCCCTTGGCGCCGGCGGGCCGTATCATGGGGCGCAGGCCGGCGAAGGCACTCTTGATGTCGGCCCGGGGGGGGGCTTTCTCCAGGTACCGCCGCGCGTGGTCGAGCAGGTAGTCGATTTCTTGTTCCAGCGGCCGGGGCTCGAGCGGCAGAGTTGCCATCGCGGTGTCCGTGGTGCCGACGAGTACTCGGCCGCTCCAGGGGATGGCGAACAGGACCCGGCCGTCGTCGGTTTTCGGCACCATGACGGCGGTCTCGCCCGGCAGGAACGAGCGGTCGAGCACGATGTGGGCGCCCTGGCTGGGCGCAATCAAGGTCGGCGCGCCTGGCTCATCCAGCCGCCGGATCTCGTCGGCGTTGACGCCCGAGGCATTCACCACGGTCCTTGTGGTCACGGTGAACTCCTCGCCGGTCTCGAGGTCGCGCGCAATCGCGCCGGCAAGCCGGCCGCCCTGGCGTGTCAAGGCCGTGACCGGCACGTAGTTGAGCGCACTGCCGCCCAGGTCGGCCAGAGTGCGGGCCAGAACGATGGCCAGCCGGGCGTCATCGAACTGGCCGTCGGTGTAGAGAATTCCGCCGCGCAGACTGGTGGATCGCATTGTGGGGACGAGGGTCAGTGTCTCGGCGCGTGAGATCCACCGCGATCGGCCCAGGCTCAGCTCGCCCGCCAACCGGTCGTAGAGCCAGAGCCCCATGCCGTAGTACGGCAATTGCCAGTAATGATAGGCCGGGACCACGAAGTCGCGACAATGGACGAGATGCGGTGCGTTCTGGAGCAAGAGTCCTCGTTCATGGAGTGCCTCGCGTACCAGGGGGATGTTCCCCTGGGCCAGGTAGCGAACCCCGCCATGGATCAGCTTGGTGCTGCGGCTCGAGGTCCCATGGGCGAAATCGCGCGCCTCGAGCACGAGAGTGCGATAGCCGCGCGACGCGGCGTCAACGGCTGTTCCCAGGCCGGTCGCACCGCCGCCGATGACCAGAATATCCCAGGTCTCGCCCCCGCGGAGACGATCCAGACACTCATTCCTTGACAAAGAATTCATCAGGCCACTCGCTCAGGCATCTGGTCCGGGGATCCCCAGGCTCTGAGCAACCGACTCGAGCTGCTTCCAGGTTGTCGCGTCCAGCGGTATGCCGTTCCGCAGCCTCTCGATCCTGGACCGGTGCTCGGGCTCGCCGGGCATGAGGATCTCTCCATCCGGCGCGACCGTCCTGGCGCTCTTCACCCAGGCAGTGAAGTCGGCCAGGTCCTGGTCGAAGTCGGCCCTGGCGCGCAGCCGCGGCGGGTCGATGACGATCGCCAGCAAGTTATTGGACACGGCCTTGGTTCCGGGCCGGCTGCACGAGCCTCCCGAGAGTGCGCCGGCCAGGACCTCGACAATCACTCCGAGCGCGAATCCCTTGTGCCCGCCAAGGGGAAGAATGGCGCCGGGAGGCGACGCATAGAAAGCCTGGGGGTCGGTGGTCGGCCGCCCCTGGCCGTCCAGCAGACAGCCCGCGGGGACGTTCGTGCCTTGGTTGGCCGCGACCCGGATCTTCCCTTCGGCGATGGTGCAGGTCGAGATGTCGAGGATGATCGGCGGGCCGCCGGGGACCGGCACTCCCGCGGCGATGGGGTTGGCGGACAGCCTGCGCTCGGTGCCGCCATGCGGAGCGACCAGGATGCCCCCGCCGCTGGTATTCACGAAGAGGATCGCGACCTTCCCTGCCCGCGCAGCCATCTCGGCCCAGTCACCAATCCGTCCCAGATGCCCCGCGTTCCGCAGAGCCACCAGCGACAGACCGAACTTGGCGCACTTGTCCAGGGCGATGCGCATGGCCTCTGCGCCGATCAACTGGCCGAACCCGAGCCGGCCGTCGAGCACGGCCAGAACCTCGTTCTCGCTGACGATCTCGACCGTCTGGTTGGGGACGAGCTGCCCTGCCCGCACGCGCTCGACGTACCGAGAAACCTGGATCACCCCGTGCGAGTCATGCCCCACGAGGTTGGCCTCGACCAGGTAGTGGGCAATCCGTTCCGCCTCGTGATGATGGCTTCCGGCTGCCGTGAAGATGTCCCGAACCAACTGCTCGAGCGTCGCACGGTCGATCGTCATCGCAGCCTCCCTTGCCGGCTCGATTTCGAGGCCAGCCCTGCCTGGCCGCTATTGCTGTGTTCCATCATTCTGAGTGCTCAACCGATCGGCCGCCATAGGGAAAGAACTGGATCGGCGGCGGGAGCAACCCGGCGCGCGGGGTCGTCCGTCTCCCACAAACCTGCTGGAGCAGCCGGCTTCCTCCGGCGACGGTCTGCTCTGGGACATTGCGGGTCGGCCACCCCGCCGTTACCCTTCAGGGATTGGTGCAGCAGCGCTCGTTGCTTTTCGGATACGCATCAGCCCTCGGAGATCTCCCTCATGGAGACGATGCTGGCCCTCGTGAAAAAAGAGGCCAAGCCCGGACTGTGGCTCGACAACGTGCCGGTTCCCAGGATCGGCATCAACGACGTGCTCATCAAGGTGCTGCGCGCGGGGATTTGTGGTACGGATGTGCATATCTATGAGTGGGATGCCTGGGCCCAGAAGACGATTCCCGTGCCGATGGTGGTTGGCCATGAGTTCGTGGGCCAGATCGTCGACGTCGGCTCGAACGTCACGGATTTCCATGTGGGCGAGATCGCCAGCGGCGAGGGGCACGTCGTCTGCGGCCGGTGCCGCAACTGTCTGGCCGGCCGGCGGCACCTGTGTAAAGACACCCGGGGCGTCGGCGTCAATCGTCCGGGAGCGTTCGCCGAGTACCTGTCGCTACCGATGACCAACGTCTGGGTGCATGACCCGCAGATTCCCCGCGACGTGCAGGCGATCTTCGACCCGTTCGGCAACGCCGTCCACACGGCCCTCCAGTTCGACGTGCTTGGTGAGGATGTGCTGATCACAGGCGCAGGGCCGATCGGCGTGATGGCCGCCAGGATCGTCCGCCATGCCGGCGCCCGGCACGTCGTCGTGACCGACGTCAACCCGTTCCGGCTGGGGCTGGCCCGCAAGCTGGGAGCCACCCTGGCGGTCGACGTCCGCGAGCGTTCGATCGCCAGCACCCAGGAAGAACTGGGGATGAAAGAGGGCTTCGACGTCGGGCTCGAGATGTCCGGCAACCCCAGCGCCTTTTGCGACATGCTCGCCAACATCTGCCACGGCGGCAAGATCGCCATGCTCGGCATTCCGGCTCAGGACATCGCGATCAACTGGCAGACCGTCGTGTTCAACATGATCACAATCCGCGGGATTTACGGCCGCGAGATGTACGAGACCTGGTACAAGATGACCGTGATGCTTCAGTCGGGCCTGGACATCACCCCGGTGATCACTCACCGTTACCGTTTCCAGGACTTCGAAAAGGGTTTCGACGCCATGCGCTCGGGCCAGTCGGGAAAAATCATCCTGACCTGGAACGAGGGTTGAGCTTTAGCGAACCAGACGGGGAGCCTTGCGACAATGTACGGCGCCATGCAGCAAAACCTGGCCGGCCAGCTTGAGCAGATCCGCTCCGCCGGCCTCTGGAAGGGCGAGCGCGTGCTCACGTCCCCCCAGCAGGCGCACGTTGGCGTCGGGGGACGGATCGATGTTTTGAACATGTGCGCTAATAATTACCTTGGCCTGGCCGATCACCCGGAGGTGGTGCAGGCGGCGCACGAGGCCCTTGCTCGCTGGGGCAACGGCATGGCGTCGGTGCGGTTCATCTGCGGGACGCAGCAGCCCCACAAGGAGCTGGAGCGGGCGATCTCGGAGTTCCTGGGCACCGAGGACACGATCCTCTATTCCTCGTGCTGGGACGCCAACGGCGGCCTGTTCGAGACGATCCTGGGGACCGAGGACGCCTTGATCTCCAACGAGCTCAATCATGCTTCGATCATCGACGGCATCCGGCTCTGCAAGGCTCAGCGGCTGCGCTACAAGAACAACGACATGGTGGATTTGGAGGCCAAGCTGAAGGAGGCCAGCGGGGCCCGGTTCAAGCTCATCGCCAGCGACGGCGTCTTCTCGATGGACGGCATCATCGCCGACCTCAAGGCCGTTTGCGACCTGGCCGACGAGCACAACGCCCTGGTGATGGTCGACGATTCGCATGCCGTGGGCTTCCTGGGCAAGCAGGGACGGGGAACGCACGAGTATCGCGACGTCATGGATCGTGTCGACATCATCACCGGCACACTGGGCAAAGCCCTGGGCGGCGCCAGCGGAGGTTACACCAGCGGCCGGGCCGAGATCGTCGCGCTGCTCCGCCAGCGGTCGCGTCCTTATCTCTTTTCCAACTCGGTGGCGCCGCCGATCCTGGGTGCCTCGCTCAAGGCCATCGAGATCTGCCGCCGCTCCACCGAGCTGCGCGACCGGCTCGAAGAGAACACACGGTTCTTCCGCGCCGAGATGACCCGGCGCCGATTCAACATAATTCCCGGAGAACATCCGATCACGCCGATCATGATCGGCGATGCCGCGCTCGCCGGTCGGATGGCCGACCTGCTGCTGGAGAAGGGCGTCTACGCCATCGGCTTTTCCTACCCCGTCGTCCCCCAGGGCAAGGCCCGCGTCCGCGTCCAGGTCTCTGCCGCCCACAGTCGCGAGGATCTGGAATTCGCGATCGAGGCGTTCACGGCGGTGAGGGATGAACTGGGATTGTGACGACGCGCACAAGGGCCTGAACATCGCCGGAATTGACCCCCTGACCCGGCGAATCACCAGGCTATTCAATCCCCCGACACGAAGGCTTCAGGAGAGAAGGTCAAGAAAGGACTGAGCGATGGCCAGACCAAGAAAGAACATCGATCCTGAATATGTTCGCTAGCTTGCTGGCTTGGGGCTGACGCAGCAATTCCCGGCCACTTGAGTCTTACTCGTCCTGATTCGCCCATCTTGACAGTGAGATCATGATACGTCGCCTTCCACATGCGGAAATGCTGGCGAAGTCGGGCTTGCCGGAGCCCGAAAGAGCC
>JBAUOX010000342.1:0-3337 GCA_049579985.1 Isosphaeraceae bacterium
ACCTGATGCCGGAGCGCGGCGAGATTGGCGGTTGTTCGGGCGCGGGCAACCGGGTCGTCGAGCCAGGTGCGGTCCCAGCCGGACAGCTCATCCGAGACATCCCGCTCGGTGAGGTATTCGGGCATCAACTCTTCGTCGGCCAGCAAGTTGACCAGGGTGATGTACTTTGCCTTGATGAACGGGCGGGCGATCCAGAGGTCGAACCGGTTGAGCTTGTAGAGGATCACCGTGGGCAGAGCTTCCATCATCAGTTCCAGGCTGACCGAGCCGGAAACGGCCCAGGCCACGTCGGCGCTGCGGATGAGCTCAGGGGTCCGCGCGGCGAACACGTCGATCCGAGGCACGGACTGACCCTCCGCGCCGCGGGTGTTGGCCCTGATGATCTGCTCGGCCAGCGCCCGGTGGCGTTCGTGCAGACAGGCCACGGCGAACCTCGTCGCAGGTCGCTGCCGCGCCAGCTTCGCGGCGGCGCGGATCATGATCGGCAGGTTGCGGGTCAGTTCCTGGGTCCGCGAGCCGGGCAGGATCGCCACCAGCGGGCCGTGATGAGCGTTGGCTTGCACCTGGGCCAGAAAGGACTCATCGAGCTCCCGCTCGGCGAGCTCGTCAAAGAACGGGTGGCCGACGTACTCGGCCTGACTGACGCCGCGTGCTCTGTACCAGTCGGGCTCGAATGGCAGGCTGCAAAGCACCAGGTCCACGGTCCGCTTCACCTTCTTGACGCGCCAGCCGGCCCAGGCCCAGAGCTGCGGCGGGACGTAGTAAAACACCGGGATCCCCCGCGCCCGGGCGCGCCTGGCGATCCACCAGTGCAGCCCGGGGTAATCGATGAGAATCACCGCGTCCGGCTTCTGGTCGCGGAAGTAGCGATCGGCGCGGAAGATCAGGCGGATGAACGTGAGGATATTGAGAAACACGTTGAGAAACCACATGATCGCCAGGTTGACCAGGGGATAGAGCAGCTTCGCCCCGGCCTCGCTCATCTTCGGGCCGCCGAAGCCGACAAACTCGGCCTCTGGCAGACGCGCGCGGAGGGCTTCGATCAAGTTGGCGCCGTGCAAGTCGCCGCTGGGCTCGCCGGCCGAGATGAAGATCCGCATGGTCGAGTCTCGCTTCCGTGCCTGATGAACTGAACTGTACTGCGCGGGGCTCGGAGCTGATCCGTCACGACCCAGCCAGGCCCCGAACCTATTTCGGCATCCTACTGTGATGCGGCGAAACCTAGCAAAACCGGTCAAGTCTGAGAAGGCGGATTGGAAAATGCCGCGCAGTCAAGAGGATGGGAACGGCGGGCGGCTATGAGTGCCCGAAACTCGGGATTGACACTCCTCACAGCTAAAGCTTGGAGATTCTCAGCTCGACGTGGACTGCTCTCAGTGCGAGAGTCTTACACCCACTCCCTGAGCGTTCCCTCTTGCGAGGAGGTTCCCGTGTACCCCACGGTACCTGTCCGCAGTCCCGGGCGTCTCACGACGAGCCAGGTGGTCCAAGTGGATCGCTTGGTTCTCGCGACCCTTGGCCCTCGATTATGGTTGCTGTTTTACGTGGGGGCTTTCCCCCCACAACCGCCAACAGCGACTTGCCAATAAGAGTCAATTCTGATTATATCAGAGGTCAACATTGAAATCAACACCAGGACCGCCTTATATCCCCACGGCTGGGCTGGAAACGGGGACGCTGGGCTGGAAACGGGGACGCAGGTAGTTCTTGATTCTAGCTGCGTCCCCGTTTCCACTCCCCCGAACGGATCAAAATCGAGAGGGTGACGACGGCCAAGAACCACGCCAGCGTGCCCAGGCCCAACAAGCCGAACTGCCCGAACCAAGGTTTCGCCAAGTAATGCATCCAGATCAACCCCATGGGAACCATGGCAACGACCCCGGCCGCTCTCCGATGACCCCGCCGCACCAACCAGAGCGGCACGAAGAGGAGGGACGGCAGCCAGAGCACGTAATAGTGGCTCCAGGCCACCGGGGAAACCAAGACGGTCGCCAGGCAGGCCAGGCCATAGGTCGCGACCTGAGCCAACACATCGCCCCATAGCCCCACCGCCAGCCCGGTGACGATCAGCAGGACCAGTACGATCACCTGAACACCCCGCACCCACTCGGCGGTGGCGTAATCGGCACGCCGATGCGCGCTGATCACCGTGACGGCGGCCAGCCATTGCCTATGTGCCGCCTGGTCTGTTACCGAATTTGCTCCGGCAGTCGCTCTGCCGCGAATCCTGGCGGCGAACAGGTGGGCCGCATTGCTGAAACTCTGGTTGCTATCGTTGTCAACCTCGACAAAAACCTCGCGGCCCATGTCCGGGCTGGTTGCCACTTTCCGGCTCCAGGTGCTGAGATGGTGCAAGTTCTGACTCCAGCCGATACAGGCGGCTGGGATGGCAAAGGTGAACAGGAACACGCCCAACGCCAAGCCAAGGGTGACAGTAGTGGCCCGGCTCAACGATCGCGGCGAGCGGGACGGTGTCAGGGTCGCCGCCCAGCGTTGCAATAGCAAGACTGCGACGGGTAACGCCGGGATGAGCTTTACCACAATCGGCCAACCCAGCACGACACCGCCGAGGGACCAGATCGGCCACGAACGGCCACCCAGTGTCAGGCGAAATCCGAGCAACAGCGGATAGACCAAGGCGATGCCGACTTGACCGCGTTGCAGGCATTCCAGTGTCGGTAAGAGGACCGTCAGGCCCGCACACGCTCCGATCTGGAAAGCGGCATTGCGACCTACATCGGCCTCACCGGTGTCGGAGGCTACCAGGAGTCTCCAAAGGTGGCGGGACTCGCTGTAGCAGCCAAAGGCTAAGACGACGCTGATGATGTACCAGACGACGACCTGGGACTTGTAATCCAGGGCCGCGAGCGGTGAAACGAGTAGAGCAAACAGAGGCGGGTAGAGGTAGTACCAGTGGCGTGGGTTGGTGACTTCATAAGGTTCACGCCCGTCGAAGAAGGCGGCACCGGCTTCGGTGTAAACCGTGAAATCGGTTCGGTGGAAATCGGCGTGGTTGGGATGGGTCTGACCGCGTTCGCGGACATCGAGCCAGCCCCAGATGGTCAGGCCGATAATCAGAACGGTGGCCACGTAGCGGAGCTGGATTGCAGCGGTGGGGCGGGAATAGCCCCACCAGCACCCGGCCCGTCGTGCCCAGGACCGGTAGCCTGACAATCCGCTTGTTTCGACCTCGTCATCGCCCATTGCCCAGGACTTCCCCTGTCCAAGCCTGAATCAATACGCCTTCATCTTCGACATAGACTTATTTCCATCAGGGGTCACTTCAGAAGTTGCACACTATTGTACGCTAAGGCCGATGTCCCACGGTCTCTTAATC
>JBAUOX010000343.1:0-7550 GCA_049579985.1 Isosphaeraceae bacterium
CGCCAGCGAGGGAAACGCACCGGATCCCTCGCTAGCGCGTCGGGTTGGTATATGACCTTCTTTGCTGCCGGGGTGATATACGATTTTCACCAACGAACAACTGGCCCAGATGGTGCAGGCGCGGGCCACGACCAAGGCGGCGCTGTGGGGGTTATTGGTGTCAGTTCTTATTTCAACGAAAAAAGAACTGACACCAATGATTAGACGTTATCCGAAACAAGGGATTTGCCCCAGAAATCCCGGGAAATTCGCTCGGAAATCCTGATTTGACGTTTCCGACAAAATTGAACGCCCGTTCAAATTGATCGGGCGAAGTTGATGGGTAATTCGGTGGCGACAGCTACCTAAAGCCATTGGAAACAGGGACTTGTCGCTGGTTCTTTTCAAGCTCCCTATCCGTCCCGGACTATCGCTCAGGACTTTTGTCGGAAACGTCTTATTTCTGATAAAGTCTATTGACGAATGCCGATCTGCTTGAGGTTGTTCGGGGGACCCTCGGGGTCAAACTTTGTTCTTTGTTCCGCGCCGTCGAGCGGAACAGCGAACGGGTCCGGCAAGAAATCCCGGCGTGCTCAAGCCGTTGTCCCCACTTGAAGAAACCCCGCGGCGCCTTCAAACTGAGACGTTCCTTTTCGATTCCCTTCAAGCCGATGCGTGTGCTATAATCACACCCAAGCAATCATCGCAAGGAAGGGACCATTCATGCACGTTAGCCACACAGGCAACAGCGAGGTGTCAATCCTGAACCGAATCCTGCGGCCGGATGCGCCCACGTTTTCGCCCGAGGCCGCACAGGATATTCTGACTCTGGACTTCGACCAGGCTGACAAGGATCGGATGCGGCAGTTATCGGCCAAGGCCCGTGCGGGAACACTGACCGCCGAAGAGGACGTCGAAGCGGGCAAGTATGAGCTGGTCGGCCACCTGCTGAACATCATGCAGTCAAAGGCTTGCCGATCGCTCAAGAATCGTCGTGCCGATGGGAAGAAGCCCCGGGCGCAGTGAGCACGATGGCACGCTCGCCGCAGGAATTGGTATGGCAGCGAGCCGGTCATCGCTGCGAATACTGCCAGGTTCCGCAGGAACGCGACCGCCTGCCCTTCGAGATCGATCATATCATCGCGGAAAATCATGATGGTACAACAAAAGTAAGCAACCTTTGCTTATGCTGCTTCGCATGCAACCGCCACAAAGGGCCGAACATCGCCGGCATCGATCCCAAGACCGGAAAAATCGTTCCGCTGTTCAATCCCCGCCCTCATAAGTGGTCGCGTCATTTCCGCTGGGATGGGCCGGTGCTGGTGGGGCTGACGCCGCAGGGTCGTGCCACCGTCCGCGTCCTGAAGATCAATCTCGATCATCGTGTTGGGTTCCGGCGGGAACTGATCGAGGAAGGCCACAAAACAAAGCTCGGCCGGAAGGAAACCCCTGACACTTGCCTGGCAGGATTGCGAGCAGAGCGGTGTTCCCGGTATATTGGCGGCCATGCCGTGGTCCGAGGAAACCGGATCACCGATTCGGTTCCGGTCACGGAAGTGCCATCGTGTAAGTACACGACGGAACGCGATCGAACACGCCGGCCGATGGAGCGACTCCCATGTCTTGCCGTTCTCGACGTACCCGGGCGTTTGGCAAATGGCTGCTCATCCTGGCTGTCAGCCTCGCCGGCGCCAGCCCGGCGCTTGCCCAGCGTGAGGCCGAGACTCTCTCCGCCAGTTTCCGCAAGGCTGCCGAGAAGATGCTTCCCTCGGTCGTCGCCGTCCGCCCCATAGGTCTGCTGGGGCGAGGGGGCGCCTACGGCTTGCTTGGCAGACCGGTGTTTCCGGGCGGGCTCAACGACATGCCGGGCTATCCTGGCGAGTCGGATCGACTGCCCGGCGGTTCCGGCGTTGTTGTGGATGCCGCTCGGGGCCTGATCTTGACGTCGGATCAGGCGATCGCCGGCGCGTCGCGGGTCGCCGTGATCTATGAGGACGGACGGGAAGTGGAAACCGATCGCGTGGTTCGCGACCCGCAAACCGAGCTGGCCGTGCTCGCCGTCGAGCCCCGAAGCGTGCGTGCGAAAGAGGCCGAGTGGGGCAGCTCCGAGGCCTTGCAGCTTGGCGACTGGGTCCTGTCGATCGGTCGGTCCGCTGGCCGTGCGGCAACCGTCTCGGCCGGGATCGTGAGCGGTCGCGCCGCGGGCGCCCAGGACGATCTGCTGCGAACCGACGCGGTCATCGGCAGCGCCGGCTCGGGAGGTCCACTGGTCAACCTCGAGGGCAGAATCGTGGGAATCAACCGGGCCCGACTCGACCCGCGGGGGTGGCCGGACGGGTTCGGCTTGGCGATCCCCGCCGAGCGCGCCCGCCGTTGTGTCAGCGACCTGGCCGAATTTGGCCGGGTGAGGCGTGGTTATCTGGGCGTGATGATCGCCCCGGGCGGCGGCCCGGGGCTTGACCCGATGGGCCAGGCATCGGCCCTTGTGGTCACGGGTTTGAGCGCCGGGAGCCCGGCGGCCGAGGCCGGTCTGCGGGTGGGCGACCGGATCGTGTCCCTTGACGGCCATCCGATCACGAATCGGGAGGAATTCTCGAGGGCCGTCGACGAGGCGCCGATCGGCCAGGAGTTTCGGCTCACGATCGAGCGGGCAGGCAAGCGGCAAGACGTTATGGTTGCAACCCGGCAAAGGCCCCAGGGACCGCTCAACCCGGCGGGCCCGCTCGATCGCTCGGGCGCCCGATCGCTGCGACCTGTCCCACCCCGCCGGGGCGCTCCGGTTCTTCGCTCCGAAGGCCCCGACGATCGGGCTCCCCGCCAACCGGCGCCGGCACTGGCCCCCGCCACGCCCCTGCAAGGAGCCAAACCAGGGCAGGCACCCCGGGCAGAGCCCGCGCCGCCGGAACCTGGCCCCGAGCTGCCGCCTCCACTCGATCGCGAACCCGACAGCCCGGCCTTGCCCGACGCCCAGCCGGTTCTTCCGCGGGGCTGAAATCGCAATACGATGCGGGAAGAGAGAACGAGCAAGTAGGGTGCGTCGCAAAGACGCACCGGGAGGCTGAGCGGTGCGTCATCGCAAGCTCGACGCACCTACCGGTTAGCACCGTTCAGCACGGAAAAGAGACGAGTTTCGGGAGTCATTCTCCAAAGGATGGAAGTGCCCGATGACCAGGCGCATTCTGGCGGTCGATGACATGGAGTTCAACCGCGACCACCTCCGGAGGGTCCTGGAGGTTGAGGGCCATGAGGTCGAGACGGCGGCGGATGGCCACTCGGCGCTGGAGCGGCTGCGCGGCAAAACGTTTCATCTGGTGATCACCGACCTGCGCATGCCCGACCTGAGCGGACTCGACCTTCTTTCCCGCCTGCGCGCCGAACGAATCCCGGTGGGAGTCATCGTGCTCACCGCCTACGGCGACACCGCCGATGCGCTGCGCACCATGAAAGCCGGCGCGGACGATTTTCTGACCAAGCCCTATGATCCGGATCATCTCCGCGTCCTCGTCAAACGGACCCTGGAGCGACGGCAGCTGATCGACGAGCTCGAGGAGCTGCGGACCCAGTTGCGCGAGGACTACAGCTTCCATACGATGGTTTCCAAGAGCGCGAAGATGCGGCGGATCTTCGACCTCATCGAGCAGGTCGGCCCGCTGGGGTCGACGGTCTTGCTGCTGGGCGAGACCGGAACAGGCAAGGAGCTGGTCGCCCAGGCGCTCCATGCCGCGAGCAGCCGCCGCGAGGGGCCGTTCGTCGCTCTCAACTGCGCAGTGCTCAACGACTCGCTGCTGGAAAGCGAGCTCTTCGGCCACGAAAAGGGCTCATTCACCGGTGCCGAGCGGCGCAAGATCGGCCGCTTTGAACAGGCCGATGGGGGCACGTTGCTGCTCGACGAGGTGGGCGACGTGGCCCCCGCCATGCAGGCAAAACTGCTGCGCGTCTTGCAGACAGGCGTATTCGAGCGCGTGGGGGGGACCGAGTCGGTCAAGGTCGATGTGCGAATCATCGCCGCAACCCACAAGCGACTCGAGGACGAAGTCGATGCCGGCCGGTTCCGCAAGGACCTCTTCTACCGGCTGAACGTGATCCGCCTGGAGCTCCCTCCGCTTCGCGAGCGCAAGGAAGACATCCCGCTCCTGGCAACCCACTTCCTGCAGCGGTATCGGTCAATCTCGGCGACACCCGTCACCGAGATCGACGCCGACGCGATGCAGGCCTTGCTTCAGCATGCGTGGCCCGGCAACGTCCGCGAGCTGGAGAACGCGATCAAGTCGGCGATCGCCTTCGCCAAAGGTTCGTTCATCCGCCGCGAGAACCTTCCCGAGACGCTGTCGCCCCGGCTGCCACGGAAGCTCACGGGCTGTGCGCTCATCGACATCGACAGGCGGCTTCCCGACCTTACCGACGACCTTGTAAGCCAGGTCGAGCGCGAGTACTTTCTGCGGATCCTCTCCGAGTACCACGGCAACGTCGCGCGGTGCGCCCGTCACAGCGGCCTGTCGCGGCGAAGCGTCTCCCAGAAGCTTCAGAAATACGGTCTCGAGCGCATCCCGTTCAAGCGGCGGCCCGGCAGCCTGGGCCGGGCGCAGCGCTCCGGTAGCGGGTGAAGCTCGACGACTGCGCGTCGCTCTTGCAATCGCCTGTTCCGGGGCTCGGCTTTGATCGGGACACCAAAATCAGGTATTGACCAGCCGCGATTCACCCCGGACCATCTTCCGGGTCATGATCGCGAAGTGGGTATGAGTGATACACTTCCATGCGAACTGGAAGAGGTAGCGAGGTGGGCGGCCAGAGAGGATGAGTTTTCGGAGGTGACGGGCGTACGTCGCACGGTAAGGGCGTGTCCGGGGGTCAAGCCAGATGCGCGACAGCAGCACGAGTGCGCCAAGAATGGTCAGAACCTGGATCTTGAGGTAGCTCAGCGGCCGGTGGCGGCGCAGCCAGGTCATCCTGTACGTGGCCAGCGGGATGCGACTCTCGATGAAGAGGTCATCGAACCGATCAAGGAAGCTGTCCGCCTGGTACAGGCGATCCATCAGGTTGAGCCAGCCGTCCCGGAGCGTCTCGCGGGTCATCAAGAGCGGAATGATGTTGGTGGCGATCTCCGGATCGTCGATTGCCGCGTTGTCGAGCCTGCCGTCGGCTTCGAGCCGTTCATAGAGCGGGGTCTTGGGAATGGCGGACAGCATGCCGGTCATCGCCGCCACGATCCGTGCCTGCTTCAGGAAGTCGAATTGGCGTTCGAACACGGTTTCGTCGTCGCTGTCGAAGCCCACGATCATGCCGGCATAGACTTCCAGACCGTGTGCCTGGACGCGATGAACGCGCTCGATCAGGCTGCCGCGGACGTTCTGGTACTTCTTGGTCTCTCGCAGGGCCTCCTCGTCGGGGCTCTCGATGCCGATGAATACCGCGACGAGTCCGGCCTCGGTCATCAGACGCATCAATTCCTCGTCCTCGGCCAGGTCCAGTGAGGCCTCGGTGAAGAAGGTGAGCGGATAGCCGTTCTGCTGCTGCCAGGCGATGATGGCGCGGAGGATTTCCTTGGCGGCCTTCTTGTTGCCGATGAAGTTATCGTCGACCAGGAAGATGACCCGGGTTCCCAGGCGATACTGCGCGTCGATCTCCGCGAGCACTTGGGCGGGCTTCTTGATCCGCGGCCGCCGGCCGAAGATGACGATGATGTCGCAGAATTCACACTGGTACGGGCAGCCGCGCGAAGTCTGGATACAGCCCATGGCGTATTCGCGGAACCGTACCAGATCGTAACGAGGCAGTGGGACCTTCGTCATGTCGGTCTTCTCCGCCTGCTCGTAACGCTCCGCATGCTCCCCGCGCGCCCATTCCCGGAGAAAGCGGGGCCAGGTCTCCTCGGCCTCGCCCACAAAGATCACGTCGACAAGGCCGTCGAACCAGTTCTCCGCCACGCTGATCCAGGGCCCTCCCACGACCGTGAAGATTCCCCGGTCGGCAAGCTCGACCAGGATCTCGCGCATCCGGTCGCGCTGGACCGTCATGCCGGTGATCCCAACCATGTCGAACGACTCGAGTGCATCAAAGTCGATCTCTTCGATGTTCTCATCAATGACCACAACCTCGTGCTCGGGCGGAGTCAGCCCGGCCAGTACGGGGAGTGCCAGCACGGGCATGTTGGCCCGTTTGCCGAGCAGGGGAAGACCATGATTGAGGCCCCAGAACGAGACCGGGAAGCGGGGGTTAATAAGGCATATACGTGCCATGGTCGGGGCTTGTCTACGAGAGAGGAGATTTCCAAGACCCAGGCCATCCGGGCCCTTGGGAGGAGAGTCGTAGCAGCAGTATCGTGAAGATCCGATTGGTTGGAAGAGCAAAAAGACGTAGAATCGCAAAAAGATCGGAATTCCTATCACGCTCGTATGAATGCCTCGCCGGACGGCCGATGGTCAAGGTCTTTGAATCGGGACTGATCTGGCCTGTTGCTGAGTCTTCCGGATCGGTGATTGCGCACAGGCTGCCTTGCCTCGGTTCCGCCGATCCAGCAACGCCGCCGGTCAGTGTCGCAGGCCCTTACCAGTAGACCTGCGTCCGACCCGATCCGCCGCCTAACGCGGTGCCCATTCGATGATCTTGCGCACCAGCGGAACCGACTTGGCGAAGGCGCTCAAGCCGTGACGCCCGTATTCGCGTCGGACATACCGCTCCGAGTCGACGTAGCACAGTTGCATGCTCATACGAGCACCTTTTTGTGGCAGAAAGCCATGCCAGGAGTGATCGCAAACGCGGAACATCAGCATGCGGCCGAATTCGGGCGCGAACTCGAAAGCGTAATCAGCGCGATCGTTGCTGCGCAGAACCCTGAGCCGACCTCGCTCATAGGGCCACTCGCGGCTGAACCCGAGCAGCACAGTGACGATCTTATGCTTCGAATCGGGGTGGGCGTAACCTTCGTTGTAATGGCCCGTGGTATTACCCATCATCACGATACACGGCGGGTAGGGGGTGAGATCGATGTCGAATTTCTGCTCGACCAGTCGCCGGAAACGCTGGGTGAGGAGGTCTTCGACGACCGCCCCGAATCGAGGTCCATGCCGAAGACTGGGCAAGCCGTAACTGCCGCGATCGGGGATTTCCGGTGCATCGGCGAGGACCTCGTCCTTGAACCGAGGGCTGAGTGCCTGCTCGACGAACGCGAAGTCATAGGGGTCGCGGCGTAACTCTGCCGCGGCAATGGCCGCCTCGTCCAGCATCGAAAATGGAGGATCGCTCTGTGACATGGTTTCAACCCCTTTGGCGTCATGGGCTTCAGCGGCTCGATTTCCAAATCGAGCGAGGTGGAGTTTCCCAGACGGATACCTGGCTCTTAAGATCGGATCACGACCCGGAATCTGATGAAAGAATCATTGTGGCAGGACAATGTATCGTAAGAATCGCCATGGTGCGTGGTTTACGCGGGAGAGCGGCACCAGGGATGGAACTGAGCGCCAAGAATTGACCCCCTCAGGGGCATTTTGAGCGCCTAAGAATGACCCCCCGTAAGCGCCTTCGTTACAGTGAGCACTCCCGCACGGAGTCACTCACTCGCACGGAGGTCAAGG
>JBAUOX010000344.1:0-9746 GCA_049579985.1 Isosphaeraceae bacterium
GCCATCGGCCAGCCGGGGCGGCCCCGTCCGGCCCGAGGGGCGGTCACACCCCCGTCCTGGCGCACCAACTGGCGAGCGCTAGGGAAAACTGGTCTAACGGTATGCCATTTTGTCAGGCTCGTGCCAATAATGACTGCTTCGGGTTCTTGCTTGCGCCGGAGAAAAGCTGCAAATTGCTTGAGGAAATGGACTTGCATTCAGGAGTGAGCGTGGTACGAAGGTTGCTACTCAAAATGCAGCGGATCGACAGAACCTGATCATCGCCCTTCCGTCTCTACCGCACGGATCGGCGACCATGCGAGTGACGACGATGACAACCGCGACTGAAGCACAGAAGTTCACATTCCAGGCCGAGATCAAGCAGCTTCTCCATCTCCTTTCGCACTCCCTTTACCAGAGCCGCGAGATCGCGATCCGCGAGCTGGTTTCCAACGCATCGGATGCGCTCGACAAGATGCGCTACGTCGCGCTCACCGAGGAAGCCTACCGCGAACCGGGCACGCTAGAGATCGCGATCGACCCGCGAGAGGGGGAGGGCGAGTTGATCATCCGGGATAACGGCATCGGCATGACCCACGATGAGCTGGTGACCAACCTGGGCACCATTGCCCACAGCGGGTCGGGCGAGTTTCTCAAGACCCTCTCGGGCGATGCCAGGAAGGAGGCCGACCTCTCGCTGATCGGGCAGTTCGGAGTCGGGTTCTATTCGGCGTTCATGGTCGCCGACCGGGTCCAGGTGCGCACGCGTAGCTATCGCGAGGAGACGGGCTGGCTGTGGGAATCCGACGGAACCGGTAGCTTCACGGTCTCGCCGGTGGAAGACCCCCTGTTCCGCGGGACCGAGATCATCCTTCATCTCAAGCAAGACTCCAAGGATCTGGCGACTCCCGGACGCATCAAGGAGATCATCAGGCGCTATTCGAGCTTTGTCCCATACCTCATACGGCTGGTCTCAGGCGAGGTCCTCAACGATCAGAAAGCAATCTGGGTCGAGCCCAAGAACCAGGTGACCGAGGAGCAATACACCCGGTTTTACCAGCACCTGACGCACCACACCGAAGAAATCCCGCTCTGGCACCTGCACCTGTCGGTCGATTCGCCCATCCAGTTCCACGCCGTGCTTTACAGTCCGCCCACGAACCTGGAACGATTCGGTTTTGCCCGGCTCGAGCATGGCGTGAACCTCTGCGCCCGCAGGATCCTGGTGCAGAGCGACTGCCGCGAGCTGCTTCCCGATTACCTCCGGTTCCTCCGCGGACTCGTCGATTCCGAGGACCTGCCGCTGAACGTCTCGCGCGAGACCCTGCAAGACAACACGATCATCCGGCGCATCCGCACCTCGCTGGTCAAGGGCGTGCTTGATCGGCTCGACCAGCTCGCCAAGGATCAGCCCGATGACTTCAAGAAGTTCTCTGCCCAGTTCGGCCAGATGCTCAAGGAAGGCGCGATCGTCGATGCCATGAATCGCGAGCGGATCGCCAGGCTGCTCCGGTTCGCCTCGTCGCTTACCGAGGACCCCGAGGCCAAGGTGTCGCTGGACGATTACGTCGGCCGGATGCCCGATGATCAGAAGCGTATCTATTACGTGGGCGGCCCCGACCTCGCCTCGATGAAGAAGAGCCCCAACCTGGAGATCTTTCGCCGCCGCGGTCTCGAGGTCCTCTACCTGACCGCGCCGATCGACGAGTTCGTGATGAATGCCCTCGGCTCCTACGGCGGCAAGACCCTGACCTCGATCGACTCGGACGACCTCGAGTTGTCGGCGTCCGGAAAGGACGAGACAGCCGTCGTCGCCGGAGGGTCCGCCGAATCGAAGGGCGCGGAGAGCGGCTTCTCCCGTGTGCTCGATCTCTTTCGCGAGGCGGTAGGCCACCGGGTGCGGGAGGTCCGCGAGTCGAAGCGGCTCACCGATAGCCCGTGCTGCCTGGTCAATTCCGAGGGCGGATTCAGCACCCAGATGCAGCGCCTGATGAAGCTGGCCAACAAGGATTTCCCCGAGCCGGCGCGAATCCTCGAGATCAATCCGTCCGCCCCCCTGGTTCGCCGGCTCTGCCGCCTGAGCGCCAACTCCCAGCACGACGCGTTCATCAAGCAGTGCGGACTTCAGCTCTGGTCGAGCGCCATGATCCTGGACGGCATCACCCCCGACCCCGAAGACCTGGTCGCCAGGGTCCAGGCCTTTATGGACGAGGCGGCGGAGAAACGGTCGCCCCTGATCCTGGCGTGAGAGCAGAGCAGCTCCTGCCCCGACGAGCGCACCTAGCCGAAGCGATGCCCTGGCGTGTAGGGATCGGCGGGTAATTCGTCGAGCACACCCGAGGTCACCAGTTTCTGAAGTTTCTCGGGCAGACGGCCGTCATGCCGGAGCTGCCAGACCCGGAGCGCAAGAATCTGCACCAGGGCGCGCCGTTCGACCTTGTTGTGGTCCCGGTAGTCGAGGTACTGGTCGATGTCGTGAAAACCACCATTGCCATCGATTGATTCCATCGTCTTGATATTAATGCCACGATCGCAGGATTTCCATCGCCCTGGCGAGTGCCGCGACGTTCGCCGGCTCGTTGAGCCAGCGGCTGACGCCTGAAGGGTGGGGCAAAGGGATGTAGCACACGCGATCGCGAACCGTGGACGTTCCCACTACGGCCGTCAGCGAGGCAACCGGCCCCAGGAATGTGCGGATTGCCAGCAGGCCGACAAGGAGGACGACCTGGGGCTCGAGCGTCTTGATCAGCTCGTCGAGCCAGGGCCGGCAGAAGGCTTGTTCCTGGGGAGAGGGAACCCGGTCGCCTTTGGCCCCTGGCAGTCGGCCTGGGTAGCAGCGGGTGATCGCGGCGAAGTGGACTTGGCGGTAGAAGTCTTCGCGCGGGATGCTCCCCTGCTCCAGCCAGTCGCGAAGCTTCTCGCCCGCGGCGCCGGCGAAGGGGCGGTCGTGCAGCGTGGCCCGCATGCCTGGGGCCTGGCCGATCAGGAGAATGCGCGGCAACGGGGCATCGGCTTCGGGGTCGCGCGCGATCGGGATCGATTCTCGCTCGTCAAGCAACCCGGCGTCGTGGCACTTGCGGCAAGCCCGGATGCGGCCGTTGAGGGCGATGAGACGGCTCCGGGAGCGAGCACCACGCACTGCGTTCGATTTCATCGAGGATCGTTTGGGCCTGGGGAGCGAGCGCCGGCCTGGGTTTTCGCCTGTTCCAGGCGGGCCACGAAATCGGCATGCTCCGCGGTGTTCAGACCTTCCTGAACGACGGCAAGGACGCGGGCCAGGTCATGATTCCGCAGCGCGACAGGATCGAGCCAGAGACCAGGGAAGACAGTGCTGCGATAAAGGCCCTCTGCCGAGAGAGCCATCGATTCGTAGCGCCCCTCGCGGAGCACGAACCAGTCAATCTGGCGGTCGAGCACGCGCCAGACAACGTATTCGCGGACGCCGTTACGGCGGTAAACCTGGAGCTTGACGCCGAGATCGTAACTGGCGCTACTCGAAGCGACCTCGGCCACCATGTCAGGCGCGCCTTCCACGTAATCGTCGGAGCTGATTCGTGCCTGGCCGCCGCACTCCGGCTGGATGAAGAGAAACGCGTCAGGCTGGGGCTCGTTGTCGAGATCGAGGCGGATGCTGCCGTTGTCTCCGCCCTCGACACCGGGAGTTCCCGCCTCGTAGTGACCCAGCCAAGTACAAAGGTGCAAGTGAGGACGACTGTGTCTCCGCTGTCGTACCGGCGATGGCATGTAAACGACCCCTTCGATCAGCTCGGCTTTCTTCAGGTTGGGCATCGCCTCGTAGCGACGCTCAAACTCCTCGCGGGTCAGCCGATCGCCGTTTTCGAGTTCCGGGACGAGCTCCACCGGATGTCTGGTCGGTGCAGGTTTTGAGATCGTCGACATCACACTTGCCCCCCGTCGCCAGAGCCTTCGTCGTCTTCGCCCTCGGCTTCAACCCAGATTTCCGAGACGCTGATCGCCAATCCGGGCAGGATTGAGCTCCTTGCTTGCTGTTTGTCTCGAAAACGATGCTCGACCCAAGCATCTCCGTCACGCACGAGAACGGTGACGCACCGCGCTTCCGGGTCGACGATCCAGTACTCGCGGATACCGAAGGCCAGGTATTCCTCGCGCTTGGTCACGTAATCACGCTCGTGGGCCTCACTCCCCTCGGAGACCACTTCCATGACCAGGATCGGGGGCCGCCAGCCGCGTGGGTCTTTGGGAGTTTTGTGGAGGACCACGGCGACGTCGGGGTTTCGACCCGAAATCATGACGGGGAGCCAGAGGCGAAACTCACTCGCCCCGCCGGCTCGAAAAATCTCCCCAGGATGCTTGGTGTCAAAAGCCGAGATCAATCGAAGTAGCGTCCACACAATCAATCCGTGTGGTTCACCCGGGACATATGTCACCTCGAGCACTCCTCTAGCCAGCTCATAACGGTAGCCTTCCTCTTCTTCTGCCTCGCGGAATTCCTCCAGGGACATTCTGCGGCCATGGTCGGCCGGACCGATGCGGATGGCGTTGACAGTGGCCATGAGTGACACGAGCTCCAGAAAAGGATGGAATTCTCTTGGGCGATCTTACCACGAGTCGGTCAGACTCTTCATCCTTGCGAAACGAGAACGGCCCGCCGTCTCGGGGGGAGCTGGCGGGCCGCGGTTTGGTCACGTTTCCTCGAGGCCAGGCGAGATCACTCCTTGCCGGCCGTGGCGTGGGCCTCGTCGCGGTAGCGAGCGTGGGCGGGGCCCTTTTCGGCGAGGGCCTCGAGGGCCTCGAGGTGAATGCGGACTTCGGCGTCGAGGTGGGCCTTGAAGCCGGTTCCGGCCGGGACCAGGTGGCCCAGGATCACGTTCTCCTTGAGGCCGACGAGGTAGTCGACCTTGCCGGCCAGGGCGGCCTCGGTGAGCACCTTGGTCGTCTCCTGGAAGCTGGCGGCCGAGATGAAGCTGTCCGACTGCACGGCCGCCTTGGTGATGCCCAGAAGCTGGGTGCTCGCCGCCGCGGGCTTGGTGCGAATCCACTCGGCCTTCTTGCCGCCGCCGGACTCGATGCGCAGGTTCTCCTGCTCGAAGTGGTCGCGGGGGACGATGTCGCCCAGGCGGTACTCGGTCTCGCCGTGGTCCTTGATCTTGACGCAGCTCATCAGTTCCTGGTTGACCCGCCGGAACTCGAACTTGTCGATGACCGAGCCGGGCAAGAGCCCGGTGTCGCCGACGCTCTCGACGCGCACCTTGCGAAGCATCTGGGCGATGATGATCTCCAGGTGCTTGTCGTCGATCTCGACCCGCTGGGAGCGGTAGACGTTCTGGATCTCTCGGAGGAGGTAGCGCTGGACGGCCTCCTCGCCCGAAATCCGCAGGATGTCATGCGGGACGAGCGGTCCCTCGACCAGCGGGTCGCCGGCGCGGACGCGGTCGGAGCCGTGGACCCGCAAATACTTGCCGTGGGGCACGAGGTGCTCGCGCTCGATGCCGCTCTCGTTGCGGACGATGATCGTGCGCTTGCCGCGCCGTTTCTCGTCCAGCAGCTCCACGCGGCCATCGATCTCGGCGATGACCGCCGGCTCCTTGGGCCGCCGGGCCTCGAAGAGCTCGGTGACCCGGGGCAAGCCGCCGGTGATGTCCTGGGTGCCGCCCACCTCGCGCGGGGTCTTGGCCAGGAGCGTGCCGGCCGAGATCATCTGGCCGGCGTCGACCTCGATGCTGGCCCGCTCGGGCACGTACTTGTAGTCGAGGGTCTTGCCCTCGGAGTCCTCGATGACGATCTGCGGGTGCAGGTCGCCCTTGTGCTCGATGATGGTGCGTCGGACGTGGCCCGAGGGGTCGGTCTCGACCTTCATGGTCTCGCCCTCGACAACGTCGTCGAAACGCACCTTGCCGCCGACCTCGGCGAGGATCGGGATGTTGTGCGGGTCCCACTCGCAGAGCATCTGGCCACGGTTGATTTGCTGGCCGTCGTGGACGATCATCGCCGCCCCGTCGGGCACGTCATACTTCTCGAGCTCGCGCCCCTTGGGATCGAGAATCTGGATTTCCCCGTTGCGCGACAGGGCGATCTGCTTGCCTTCGTCGTTGGTCACGATGTTGATGCCGACGAACTTGACCTTGCCGTCGCGCTTCGACTTGACGTCCTTCTCCTCGACGCCGCGGGTGGCCACGCCGCCGATGTGGAAGGTTCGCATGGTGAGCTGGGTGCCGGGCTCGCCGATCGACTGGGCCGCGATGATGCCCACGGCCATGCCGATTTCGACGAGCTGGCCGGTCGCCAGGTCCATGCCGTAGCAGCGCCGGCAGACGCCCAGCGAGGCCTCGCAGGTCATCGGGCTGCGGACCTGGATCTTCTCGATCTGCATCTCCTCGAGCTTTCGCGCCGCGGCCAGGGTGATCATCTCATTTTCCTTGACGATCACCTGGTCGCTGATCGGGTCGACGATGTTGACCCGGCTGACCCGGCCGCGGATCGACTGGGCCAGGCTCACCTCGACCTTCTCGCCCTTGTAGATGACGCCCTTGGTGATGCCCTGCGAGGTGCCGCAGTCTTCCGTGGTGATCACGACGTTCTGGGCGACGTCGGCGAGCTTGCGGGTCAGGTAGCCGCTGTCGGCCGTCTTGAGGGCCGTGTCGGCCAGCCCCTTGCGGGCGCCGTGGGTCGAGCTGAAGTACTCGAGGACCGAGAGCCCCTCGCGGAAGTTGGCCTTGATGGGCGTCTCGATGATCTTGCCCGAGGGCTTGGCCATCAGTCCGCGCATGCCGGCAAGCTGGCGGATCTGCTCGACTCCGCCGCGGGCACCCGACTCGGCCATCAGGAAAATCGGGTTCAAGTAGACCTCGCCCTCGCGCGTGTCGTTGCGCAGAGCGTCCATCATCTCGGCCGTGATCCGCTCACGGGCGTGGGTCCAGGCGTCGAGCACCTTGTTGTACCGCTCCTGGTCGGTGATGATTCCGCGCTGGTACAGCTTGTTGTTCTTCTGGACCTCTTTTTCGGCCTCGGCGATGATCTGGTCCTTGGTCACCGGGGTCTTGAGGTCGTCGGTCGCGAACGACAGGCCCGAGCGGGTCGATTCGCGGAACCCGAGGTCCTTCATCCGGTCCAAAAGCGAGATCGTCTCGCGGCGGCCGAGGATCTGGTAGCAGTCGGCGATGATGCCCTGAAGCTGCTTCTGCCCCAGGGTCAGGTTGTAGAACGGCATCTTGCTGTGCAGGATGTCATTGAAGACGACCCGCCCCACCGTGGTCTGCACCACCATGCCGGGAGAGAATTCCTTGTCGCCGTCCCCCTTGAGCTTCTTGTGCGCGGGCAGCCGCAGCTTGATTAGGGCGTGGACGCCGACCTTGCCCTGGCTGTGAGCCAGGAAGACCTCGTTGGGGGTGGCGAAGACCATGGCCTCGCCCAGCTCACCGACCCGGCTGACCGTCAAGTAGTACGACCCCATGACGATGTCCTGGGTCGGGCTGATGATCGGGTTGCCGTTGGCGGGGCTGAAGATGTTGTTGGTCGCCATCATCAGGGTCATGGCCTCGACCTGGGCCTCGATCGAGAGCGGCAGGTGCACGGCCATCTGATCGCCGTCGAAGTCGGCGTTGAACCCCTTGCAGACCAGGGGGTGAATCCGGATCGCGTTGCCCTCGACGAGCACGGGCTCGAACGCCTGGATGCCCATGCGGTGCAGCGTCGGCGCCCGATTGAGCAAGACCGGGTGATTGCGGATGACCTCCTCGAGGATATCCCAGACCTCTTCGCTTCGGCGCTCGAGCATCTTCTTGGCCGACTTGATCGTGTCGGCGTGTCCCAGCTCCTTGAGGCGGCGGATGATGAAGGGTTGAAACAGCTCCAGTGCGATCTTCTTGGGCAGGCCGCACTGGTGCAGCTTCAGGTCCGGGCCGACGACGATCACCGAGCGCGCCGAGTAATCGACGCGCTTGCCCAGCAGGTTCTCGCGGAACCGGCCCTGCTTGCCCTTGATCATGTCGGTCAGCGACTTGAGGGGCCGGTTGGATGAGCCCAGGACGGGGCGCTTGCAGCGGTTATTGTCGAAGAGGGCGTCCACGGCCTGCTGGAGCATCCGCTTCTCGTTGCGGATAATGACCTCGGGGGCATTCAGGTCCACCAGCTTCTTGAGCCGATTGTTGCGGTTGATGATCCGGCGGTACAGGTCGTTGAGATCGCTGGTGGCGAAGTTGCCCGAGTCCAGGAGCACCAGGGGCCGCAGGTCCGGCGGGATGACCGGGATGCATTCCAGAACCATCCACTCAGGGCGATTGTCGCTGTCGCGCAGCGCCTCGACGACCTTGAGCCGCTTGGTCAGGTCCTTGATCTTCTGCTTGCTGCTGGTCTCGACAAGCTCCTGGCGCAGCTTCTTGGACAGGCTGACCAGGTCGAGCTGCATGAGCAGCTTGCGGACGGCTTCGGCGCCCATGTCCGCCTGGAAGCTGTCGCCGTACCGCTCGCGATCCTTGCGGAACTCCTCCTCGGTCAGGAGCTGACGATCCTTCAGGTCCGTGTCGCCAATATCGACGACCACGTAGTCCTGGAAGTAGATGATCCGCTCCAGGCTGGTCGTCTTCATGTCCAGCAGCGTGCCCAGGCGGCTGGGCATCGCCTTGAAGAACCAGATGTGCACGACCGGCGCGGCCAGCTCGATGTGGCCCATCCGCTTGCGGCGGACCCGCGAATGGGTCACCTTGACTCCGCAACGGTCGCAGATCATGCCTTTGTATTTCATCCCGCGGTACTTGCCGCAGGCGCATTCCCAGTCCTTCTCGGGTCCGAAGATTCGCTCGCAAAACAGGCCGTCTTTTTCCGGCCTGTACGTCCGGTAGTTGATCGTCTCCGGCTTCTTGACCTCGCCGAACGACCAGCTTCGGATGTCGTACGGGCTGGCAAGCCCGATCTTGACGGCACCATAATCATTGATACGATCGTAGGCACTTTCGCCCATGCTCACGAGACACTCTCCTCCGCGGGCCGTCGGCTGCGCCGAAGCGGGGTGGTTGGTGGGTGAAAGCGACGGTCGTTCTCGTCCCAGCTCGCGCCCGAGCGACCGCCCGAATTTCCAGGATTTCCCATCACCGTTCACAATGCGGGCCCCGGTGGGAATCGTTCGCCGTGTGTTCCCTCGGGAGTCCCGCTAGAAACAAAAAAAGTCCGCGAGCCGGCTATCCTGTCTCTCCAGGAAGGCGGCCGCGGCGAGTCGGGTCTCTCTCAGACCCAGGGGGACAAGCCGGTTTCCTCCTTGACCGGTGTGGCGGTCAAACTCCAGCACTCAGCCTCGAATCCTCGACCGCAGCGGCACATGGGCAGCCCCAGAATCGTCGGATCGGGCACTCCATGGAGTCGCATCCTGTCATCCTACGCAATCTCAGGACCAAATCCAAGAAAAAATTTGCCGATTGCGCGATTTTTTCCTCAAGTTGAGCCCGGGCCACTCTCTTACAGCGATCCATCCGTCGGGAATCAGAAGTTTTCCCGAAAGCCTATTCCCTTTTTTATTACCTTTGGTTATGCTTCAATCAGGTCGGTCTGACGATTGAGCGAGCATTTCGGGTTCGATCTTGAATCGCCTTTTGCTTTCCCTTCTCGCCTTTCCCACCGTACGGGCTCTTTTGTGCGCCCCTTTCTTCCCGACTCAGAAAGCTTCCAACGGGTCGGACTGTCTTTGCCACAAGGAGATGACCAGTGGGAAAGAAATTGTATGTTGGAAATTTGGCCTATGCCGTGACCCACACCAATCTGGAAGAGTGGTTCTCCCAGTACGGGACCGTGCAGAG
>JBAUOX010000345.1:0-3918 GCA_049579985.1 Isosphaeraceae bacterium
GAAATCGATCAGCTTGACTTGATGTTCGCGGCTGAGCAGGAGATTTCGCGGGTTGACGTCGTGGTTAATGAATCCCGCCGCATGGACGGCGGCAAGGCCCGCGGCCGCCTGGGCGAGCCACTCCACCTTCTGGGCGGTCCGCCCGAGTTTGACATCGCGGACGTACTGAAAGGTGTAACCGTCGATAAAATCCATCACCAGGTAATGCTCGCCGCCGGTCGTCGCCCCATACTCAAGGGTGCGCACGACGTGGGGATGGACCACCTCAATGGCGATCGCCCCCTCGTACGGTCTGCTTTCCTCGCGTGACGCCCGCGCCGCGGCGGCGGCATTCTTTTCGCGATTCTGCACTTTCAAGCAGATCGTGCGTCCCGTTTCCTGGTCAAATGCCTTGTAGACGCGCGACATGCTGCCCTGGCTGGACACGTCGGCGAGGATCGTGAATCGCCGCTGCAGGTTCACCCGATTGCGACATGCACTCCCCGCGGAAGATGGGCCGGCGGCAAATATTTCCATCAACCTGGCAATCATCTTCACCTCCTCCCATCGGGCTGGAGATCGCGCAAACGGTCAAGCCTGGTCCATCCCTATACTACTAATTGTGAAAATCTTGTACGCTGTGCACGATTTTACAACCGATTTTGTGGCAAGGTGTTAGAGTCGCGACCGTCGGGGAGCAGACGTATAGCATCGTGATTGCGCACATCCCCTCACGGTCGCGATGCGGCTGGTCAAGTTTGGTTGCGGCCCCTGGGCCGCGCTGTGTTACATTAGGCGCTGATCCTGCAGGCTGACCGGCTTCGGTCTCCAGGTGAGAGTCGGGCCGGGAAGGATTCCGAGCGTTCTTTCCACATTGTCCGTAAATTCTCCTCAATAGAGACGTTGGATGTGAGCCCTAGTGACGAGAACCCGACGGAATTCAGCAAGTACCCACGCCATGATCCAACCACTCGTTTCGGTCCTGGATCGAGGATTCCAAGCCTGAGCAGTGGGATTCCCGGGCTCGGAGGATCTTACCCGTTGATCGCGTGGTTCGTCTAGCGACTGCCATCGTGGGAATTCAAGGTGCCGGTCGGCGTTATCAGAACGCCCACGGTGCGTGCCAGGACCTGCTGCCCACCGAATTGGTCGTGAAACGTGGCCACTTTGAGCAAGGCAGGGGCATCGGCGGGCCAGTGATCGAACTCCGAATCCAGCAGGAGTACATGCTTGGACTGCTTTGTCGCCGGAAAAGCCAGGTGCTGAGGGCTGCGGAGCTGGCAAACCGGGCGGCCGATTGCGAAGGCCAGTTCGGGCGGCCAGTCGTGAAACGTGTAGACCGTCCAGTTGGGTAGGAGCCACTGGCCGATCGCTCGACCCCAAGGACCCTGGCCATGGCGGTAATTCCATTCGGGTACGTAATAGCCCCAGTGCACCAGCTTCAAGCTGATTGCCACGAAGACCAGGGCGACCAGGCCACGGCGGGTGTTCGCTGTCTCGACCGCAAGCCATCCGAGCCCAAGGGCCGGCACGCTCAGGAGAACCGCTGCTATCCCGACTGAGCGGTAGTAAGGAAAGATCAGCACCCAGAGATAGCTGCCGTACATCAGGGTAACCAGCCAGACCGAGAGCAGACCGAAAATCAGGGCGAGGAATGCTCGCCGGGCCGGCCCCACCAGCGAGCGAGCCCAGGCGGCGTCGAGCACTGTGGCGGCGACGAGCAGGATGCCCGCCAGCGCGGGAACGCGGGCGGTCTGGGATAGCCCAGGTACGATCGTGCCAGCGATCATGCAGGCAATTGCCGTTTGCAGCCAACCGAGGACCATTGGCCTGCCCGCTCCGCTCCAGTTGTCTCGAAGCCTCCGGCTGAGCGTCAGAATGGCCAGCGGTGAAAAGGGCAAACCGAGGCCCAGAACTTCCAGGGCAAACCACCAGTCCGGGCGCTCGGTGAACGGCAAGACGACCGCCGCGGCCCAGGCTTCGGTCGAGGCCGATGACATGGCCCAGACCGACCAGGCGACGGCCGTGGCAAGCGGTGGCATGACCAGTGGCGCCGAGAAATTCGCCTCGCGCCGACCAATGACAATCACGGCCAGCAAGATCAGGACGACGGGCGGCCAGCCTCCGCTCAAGAACGCCAGCGCGGCCCAGAGACCGGCTTTCCAGTCCGAGCCATGCGCCAGCAGGCGATCAATCGAGGCCACGATCGCCAAACCGGAAAGACACTCGAGCCCGGTTCCGCCGGAATGATCGATCACGCCCAGGCAACCGAACCAGCAGAGCCCGACCCAAAGCCCGGCCCGTCGACCCATGACCCCCATCATGCGCCGGGCCAGTGTCCAGCCGATCGCAACCGCGGCCAGGGCGGCCGGCCAGAGCACCGAACCCGGAGTCGGGCGGCCGCCCCCCTCGAAGAGAGTTGCCATGCGGCTGGCGGCTACCCTGCCGGGCCAGAGATCAGGGGCCCAGGAGCCACAAACCTGTCCCAGCGGTCCCAAGGGCTCACTGGCGGCCAGGCCCTGCCGGGCGTCGACCGGGCCCAGGTCGAGATTCCCCGCTCCCAGCAGTACGAATCCGATGGCCATCACCGCCAGTAGTGGTACGGCCCACGTCTGCAAGCCTGGCATCACCAGGCTCACTCGGCTGCCATCGACCCGCATCACCCGGCGCGTTCCGGCCGGTCCAGCCTGGGTCGATTCAGGGTGCATTCGCCACCTCCTCGCCTGGCCTTGGTTTTGATCTTGACCCGGATCGCGAGTCGGTCGTGGTTCCGTTGCGGTCGTCGATCGTTACCGGCTGGTGCAACACCAGCGAAGGCTTGGCCTTGACCATGGCATAGATGTAGCCGGGAATGAACCCATCGCGATAAGTCTGGCGCCTCATTTCGGCCGCGACATCCTGGATCGTCCAGCCGTCGCGCTCGAACCGGTACAGAGCCACAGCCGAACCGGTGCGGCAGGTCCCCCGGGCGCAGTGCACCAGCACGGGCTGTCGTTCCGGGTCGTCGATGATCTCGAGGACCTTCCGGAATTGCGCCTCCTCGCCGAAGCCGTCGCCGGGCATCGGCAGGTTTACAAAGCCGATTCCCAGCTTGCCGGCCAGCGTCCGCTCCGCTTCCATTTCCCGGCCGGGCAATTGAAAGTTGACCACGGTGCGAATGCCGTACCGCTGGACAGCCTCGATGAGCTGGTTGCTTGAAAGCTGACCGCTCCGGTAGAGGATTCCCGGCTTGACGACATCCCAATGATCCCAGTGCAACCGGTTCTGCCGATCGAGGACGATCATCCAACCGGCCACTCCGACGCTCGCCAGGACGATCAAACCAAACAGGACCTTGCGCATCAGATCGAGTCCCGCGGAAGGGGAGAAAAGCCGAGCCCATTGCCGAACAGCTTGTGCCCTGGGGTGGTGAGGACAATGGAGCGGTGAGCGCAGGGATTGAACCACCCGGATCGGCGGGCATGGTAGGGCAGAACCGATTGAGGGTCAATCCGAACCCGAGGCGCTCTCCGCAGCCAAATTGTCCGCCCTCTTTCTTGGATCCGGTAGCCGTGTCACACTGGCATGCTGCAAAGTTGGTCTTGACCGCCCTCTGATCCCGACAGCTTTCGTTGCGATTTGCTTCGTTCGCCGAGGGTCGCCAGACCTACCGTTCGGCCGACCGGAGGTCTCCAGGTGAGGCGCCGAAGGTCGGGGACTGGGAGACCCGCGGTCGCAGAGGACGGGCGGGTCAGGAGACCACTGCCCGAACCAGCCTTCGAGGTGCCTGGTTCAGGCCGCGCATGGCTAGGGGGACCAACCGACGCCCGTGAGAACCTCAAGAAGCTTCGACGTCAACTCGGCCTCCGTAATAACTAAGGCTCATCCTGCGTTTCGGGGGGTTATTCCAAAATGCATGAGCGGAGGGGTATAATCCCGTCCTTGGAACCGGGATTTGGC
>JBAUOX010000346.1:0-13153 GCA_049579985.1 Isosphaeraceae bacterium
TTGGTGCTCGACTCGCACAGCCTGGGTCGGGACATCGCGGTCGAGGTCATCGCCAGGGCCGTGGCAGCCGGACGGCCAGGTGCGCCGGCAGTCGCCGCCACCGGCCTGTGGACCCTCACTCCGGGCAGCCAGAGCGCAACTGGTCCGGAGCCGGGCGCCCCGGCCGCGGCCGAAGCGCCGGGGCTTCCCCTCCTGCCGGTCTCCCCCCCAAGAACGGAGATCCCCCCAGACGAGACCGACACCGAGACCGGTCCAATCGAGTGATCCGGGGGAAACCCCGGAATCGCGGTCAGGCCGGCGCGTGCAAGGAAACGGGAAAAGAACGCGAAACCCAAACTTAGAGCGATTGCGGCATTCCATGTCCACTACGATCGAGGCTGTCTACGAGCAGGGGGTCCTGCGCCTCAGCCGGCCAATCGACCTGGCCGACGGCACGCGGGTCGATGTCATTGTGATTGCATCGCATCCGGCGCTCACGCCGGTGATACCGGATGAGCCTGGCCCAAGGAAGAAGACTCCCGCGGAAATCATGTCCGAGATCGCGGCGATGCCGATGGAATCGAGCCCGGACGGCTTTTCGGGCGAGGACCATGATCAGGTTCTTTATGGTGGGGATGAGCCACGATGATCTTCGTGGATTCCGGAGCCTGGTTTGCCGCCGCGGTCCCGTCGGACCGCCGGTACGCCGAAGCACACCGCTGGATGGGACAGAACCGCGAGAAATTACTCACCTCGGACTATGTGGTGGACGAAACGCTGACTCTGCTCAGGGCTCGTGGTGAACCGAACCGCGCAATCGCACTCGGCAATCAGTTCTTCCGCGGCGATCTGACGGCGATCCACTACCTCACTGAAGAGGACATTCAGGCAGCGTGGGACGTTTTTCGCCGATACTCCGACAAGGAGTGGAGTTTTACCGATTGCACGAGCAAGGTTGTCATGGAAAGACTCCAGCTCGTAACAGCTTTCGCCTTTGACCGGCATTTCCACCAGTTCGGGGGTATTGCGATCGTTCCGTGAACTCGATCACCTCACGCTTTCCATCCTTCCGGCAGGGCGATGATCGACATGTCAAAGCGATCGGCCAGCGCGACGACGTCGGGCTGGTCGATCACGATCGTCTTGCCGGCCTCGATTGCCAGGACTCGGGCGCCTGAGCGATGCAGGTTCTCGATCGTCGTCACGCCGATCGTGGGCACGTCGAACCGCATGTCCTGCTGGGGCTTGGCGACCTTGACCAGGGTCCAGCCCCCGGCCCGGCAAAGGAGGCCGGCGCGGTCGATGCAGCGGTCCGTCCCCTCGATGGCCTCGACGGCCAGAGTCGCCTTTTCCTTGACGGCCACCGACTGGCCGACGTCCAGCCGGCCCATCTCCTTGGCCGTCACCCAACCGAACTCGATGTCGCTTCGCTCCGCGGCGGTCGGTGCGCGGCGCGTGAGAACCCCCTCTTTCACAAGTAACTCCGGGCAATAATCCAGGGCCGAGGCAAACGTCATTCCATCACGCTCGAATTCGTTGATCACTGAGAGCAAGAGCGAATCGTCCCGGTTGTCGGCACGAGACCGGCGGTACCACCACTGGAGGGTCCGGAGATCCGGACAGAGCTGGACGAACCGCCAGGGCGTGTAAATCACGTTCTTGGTGACCTTGCCGGCCATGACCACTCGCTTGACACCCTGACGGCGAAGGGTACGGATCATCTTGCCGAGCTTGGCGACCCCAACAACCTCGAAGCTGGTGCAGAGGGTCCGCAGCTCCTCGGAGTATTCATACTTGATACCCACGCAGGCGACCGAAAGTCCCTGGCGCTGCGCTGCCTCCGCGAACAGAATCGGGAATCGCCCGCTGCCTGCCACGAGTCCGACCATCTCGGCGGCAGGATGCGCCCGATCGGACCGCAGGTCCTGACCGCCCGTGGATCTCCACGGAGAGGGGCTCGTGCCCGCGGCGATTTCGTGGCCGATCGACCGCTTCAAGAGTGACCGAGTCACGCCTTTCGCTCCCCGTCCGGTCAACCAGACCGCCAGATCGGGTTGGTTCGCCATGACGCCTTTCTTCCTGGCCGATCGCCGATCAGATCAGCCACCGTGCGCACCACTTTAGAAACCCGTCGGGTCTGCTCGAGGATCGATTTCCCGGTCGGCTTCGGGGTCGGCAACCCTGGCGGACGCCCGATCGGTCTCTGCTTGCATCGACAGCGCGGCCGTGATCACGTCGATCTGCGCCGCGAGCTGGCGGAATTGGCGGTGCATTTCGGGCAGCCGCGCAATCATCTGGAAAATCCGCCGCTGCTCCCGCACCGGAATGGCCGGCGAGCCCAGAACCTGCTGTCCGCTGGGAATATTGCGATGGACGCCTGCCTGCGCGCCCACGATCACACCGTCGCCGATCTGGGTCTTGTCCTTGATCCCCGCTTGTCCGGCCATGACGACGTTGTCACCGGTCCTGCAACTGCCGGCGATGCCGACCTGCCCGCAGAGCAAATTATGCCGGCCGATCTGGTTGTTGTGGCCGATCATCACCAGATTGTCGATCTTGGTCCCCTCGCCGATCCTGGTTGCCTCGAAGGTCGCCCGGTCGATCGCGCAATTGGCGCCGATCTCGACGTCGCTGCCGACCTCGAGCCCCCCGGTGTGCGGAATCTTGACGTGCCGGCCGCTCACCTGGCGGTAACCAAAGCCATCGCCGCCCAGAACGGTGCCGGCGTGGATCTCGACTCGGTCATTGAGGACGACATCCGGATAGAGCACCGCGTTGGGATGGATCGTGCACTCCTGGCCGATCCGGCATCCCTCCCCGATCACGACGCCCGGAAAAAGTGTCGTTCCATCGCCGATCTCGGCGTGCTCGCCCACAGAAACGAAGGGGTAAACGGCGACGTTCGTGCCGATGCGCGCGGTCGCGGCGACACAGGCCTGAGGATGAATGCCAGTCCAGCGCGGCTTCTGCTCCCCCGAGAGATGGTTGCGGACGGCGACGAACGCGGCGATCGGGTCATCCACTTCGATGACAGCCAGATCGTCCTTGATTGAGGGTCGATTGTGGTTGAAGTGGGGGCCAACGATCGCGGCCGAGGCGGGCGAGCTCCGCAAGAGCTTGGCGTACCGCTCGCTCTCGATAAAGGTAATATCGCCGGGGCCGGCCTCGGCCACTGGCCGAGCCGAGCGGATCGAGACGCTCCCGTCACCCACCAGACGTCCCCGAACCAAGGCCGCAAGCTGTTCGACCGTAGCGACCACGGGCGATTTCCTTTCTTCCCTGAAAGGAGCAGACATGGACCAGGCTTCCACTACCCGCGAATCAACCCCAGTCCAGCCCGGCTGAGATCAGGTTGACCATGTGCTCGCGCTTCGTCGAAGGGCCTTCCTGGCCGCGCCGGAATCTAATCCAACTCGTCAAGTCGGGCAAGCCGAGTCCACCTGCCCGCACCGAGCGAAGTCTTCCGTGCGACCGCCCCGCGCTTCGCGTCCCTGCCTGTTCATCGTCACAAGCCAGCGATCAACTTCAGGCTTCAGCCAATCGCGAGTCCAGCAGGGCCGTCAAGTCCGGCACGTGAGGGAAATCCTGCGGCCGCTCGGCCCCACGATCGAGAAGCAAGGCCGAAAGACCGGCCCGCATGGCGCCGCGCACGTCGTTTTCCAGATCGTCGCCGACACAGAGGATCTGCCAGGCCGGTAAGCCGAGTCGCTGGCAGACCGCCTCGAAGAACGAGGCATGCGGCTTACGAAAGCCGACCTCCGACGAGATCACCAAAGCGTCCACGGCCCAGCTCAAGTCGGGAAGACCCATCACCACCCGGCGCAGCCGGCCGTCGAAATTCGAGCCCACGCACACGGCGATCCCGGCCTCATGGATCGCCCGCAAGGCCGGGGCGACATCCGGAAAACACTGCCACGATTCGGGCCGGCCGAAGTGGTCCCAGAGCTCGGCGAAAGTTCTTTGCGGGTCTGGGACTTCCGGCAAGACCTCGGTGACGATCCTGCGCCACCGCCAGATCTCGGTCGCCTCGTCGGTGGAGTGAATACCTCGGTCTCCTCGGACCAAGTCGCTCTGGAAGTGTCGGTTGAAGCGAGCCCGCACCTCGTCCCGGTTCAGCTCCACTCCTTGCCGCCGCGCCGCCTCGGTATAGGCGTCTGCCACCGAAGGTACTGGTTTGATTAAAGTTCCCACCGCATCCAGGACGATCCCAGCAATGAGATCCCAATTCGGTTGCTTGCTCATGGGTGTCATTCAGTGTGAGAAGGATTCAGAGTGTGCCGTCCGGGCACGAGACCGCAACGTGTGACTGCCGGCAAACCGACGTTGATTCACGGCAACCTGGGTAAGTCCAACAAACATTGTGGACCTCGAAACCGAACTAGGGAAGACTTTGTCACTTTCGGCCGGGCCCTTCACTTTCAATCTTCACCAAGGAATTGAGCCCATGCAACCCTTGCGCCAGCGCCCAAGCTCTCAAGTACCTTCAACTTACGCGGCGAGCATTCCGACGACTCAGATCCAGGCCCTGGACCGTCGACATTGGCTCGACCAGCAACAGCGCGCATTCCAGGGCCATCACGGCGCGTCCCGTGACTCGGTCACTCGCCGCAGGCCCCCGGCCTGACGCCACGGAGACGGCCTGATTGCGGCTCTTGGCTCTTCTCTTTGAGCAACGCACAGGCCGTCTTCCGATGATCCCGCCATTGACCCGGAGATTTTGTCCGGTGATCCATCGGGCGTCGTCGCTGACCAAAAGTGCCACCACGTCAGCGATGTCTTTGGGTAGGCGAAGGGGACGTTCGTAATTGTTTTGGTAAGTTGAACGATCCAGGCAAACCGGCTCTCCACAGACTGGGCATCTTGCCGCAACAATTAAGAACGTCCCCTTTGATTCACACCAAGCGGAATGCTGCAAAATGGCATCAACCGGCCCTGAACTTTTTTTGGCGATTTCGTTTTTTTTGGGGATTTCATTTGCAATGAATCGTTTACTCGGTAGAGTACCACATTAATTCGGTGTCTCTCTCTGATCCACCTCACCTGGGCGAATCTTCGATGAACCCACGTCATTGCCTGAAAAAATCAGGACAATTCTGCTGTCGCGGGGTCTGGGCCACGCTGGTCGCGTGCTCGGCCTTGGCGCTGCTTGGAAACGGAACACCAGCCCGCGCGAACCTCACCATCAACGCGACTTTTGACAGCTCGATCACCAGCCTTCCCGGCGCGGCTGCGATCGAGGGCGCGATCAACGGGGCGATCGGGGCTGTCGAAGCGCAGGTCAGTAGCCCCAATAACATCACGGTCGCGATCGATTTCACGAACATGAGCACCGGGCTGGGCGAGAGCACAACCGCCTACTACGCCCTATCCTACTATAATTACTACAACGCGTTCCAGGCGGTTGCGACGTCCCCCGCCCAGCTCACCGCCCTCGCTTCCTTGGGACCGGCTCCGGGCCCAAGCTCGGGCAACCCCGTCAATGGAACCCCCAACGTGATAATCACGTCGGCCGAGGGCAGGAATCTCGGTTTCAACACTCCTGGTGGTGTCACAGGCCCAAGTGGTGGAACATTCGACACCGTAATCGGCTTGAATACGTCGATCACGTACCCGCCACAACCCAACAACGGCAGCAACTACGGTCTGCAGGCCGTGGCGAACCACGAGATAGACGAGTCCCTCGGCATCGGCGGCGCCGGCTCGACCATCGGCGGCACCGGCTTCTTCGCCACCGGCGTAGGAGATTTGGATCTCTACCGCTATACCGCGCCGGGCGTCCGCAGCTATTCGACCACTCAGACGACGAGTCCGTATTCCTACTTCTCCATCAATGGGGGCAACACGGTCCTGTCGTACTTCAATCAAACCAGCGGGGCCGACTACGGAGATTGGCTCAGCAATCCCATCCCCGCGGGCTACGGGCCGCAGGTACAGGACGCGTTCGGCACGCCCGGTACGAATCCGGCCTTGGGCCCGAACGAGCTCGCGGCCTTTAGTGCGATCGGTTACGAATTGACTCCCGTTCCGGAGCCGTCGAGCATGCTGGTGGCGGTCTTGGGGGCCCTGGGCCTGTCCGCCTACGGCTGGCGCCGCCGCAAGCAACGGGCCGAGGAGACCGTGGCGTAGCGAGCAAGCAGGTACGGCGGTCGGATCGATCGATCGGGGGACGGCGATTCGGGGGGTCGAATGGGTCAGATCGGCCGCCTCGCGTCGCCGTCCCGGTATCGCTGCCACAACCCGAGGTAGATCGTTTCCACGCTCCGGGTGATCCTCATGGCGATCGCCCGGCCGATTCCCCTGGACGCCCCCGTGATAAGTGCTACCCTTGCATCGAGCGACATGGATTTTCTCCGTTCTTGTGCCGATGGCGGGCCCGATGTTCCGACGACTGATCCAGAATTCTAGGCGATTCTGACCAGACCTCGCCAGCAGTGTTGATCGGGGGTCGAAGAGTTTGCCGCTTTTGCAAGTTTTTCACGATTGATTGTTGTTTTTGACGGGCGATCACGGTTCTGATCCAAGGCTCGGACATCGTCGCTGTGATTTCCTGGATACCTCTGTCTCAACCTGGCTCAACGTAGGCGGCGAGAGTGGCTCAACCGCGGGAAATGCTCGAAATCCTTGGTTTTTCCTGGAAACCCAGCTTGCCTGCAGCGGCTGCTGGCTCGTGCCTGATCGCCTCGAAGGTCAGGGATTGTTTCGATCGAGCGACCGTCGAACCAGTTTCTAACCGCCCAAGCCATCGTGACTTGACCGTTTGGCATGACTATTGCCAACCCACCTGCCGCCGTCTGCCCAAGGTCATCATCCCCCCCTCCGCTTGTGCAAGACTGACTGGGGTTAACCAGTCACGAAGCCGTAACGGATGCAGAGTTTCGCATTCAAGAACGCAGGCGAGTTCGAGAAGGTCTGGTTGGTCGTAAATCCAAGAACGAGGCAATTGTCTCTGGGCAGCCAGGACGGCCGCTCGAGGTTGTTGAGCGAACAGGAGGTTCGTGATGACCGCCTTCAAGTACCTTGCCTTGAGCGGCTTGATCTGCGGATTGCTGGCGCCGTCGGCGTTCGCAGCACCTATTGCCTCGACCTCGGGAGATTGGTGGTGGTGGTCGCCGGCCTATGCCAGTTCAGCCACCAGCAACTGGGCCACCAATCAATTCGCCAATTCTTTCTCTGGCCCCTCGGCTACCAGCGCCTCGGGAGCGGCCCCGGCCATCCTGTCGAATTATTTCCCCGACACCTCCGCGGCGGGGCTCGCTCCTACCCCGGCGACTTCCCAGGTGGCGGACGCCAACCTGAACCTTGGCTCAGGCCCCTACCGATGGAGAGTACCATCACGACCGGCAACGCCCAGCCCTGGTATAACAGCTCGCAAATCGCCAGCTTCTTTGGCGGTCAACCGAGCGCGCAACAGGTGGCCTCCTTCGACAACGTTGTCATGCAGCGGGTCGAGCAGACATTCCAGCAAAGCGGAGTTCCCCTCACGCTGACCTTGAACTCGACCGACCCTGCCACCCACACACTTAGCCTGGTCTCCAATACCACCAGTAATACGACCCCGGGGGTCATCGGAATGACGCAGATCGGGGGCAGTGGTTTCAGCTTCATCGACCAGGAAGCGCAGTCCGCTCAGTCGCTCGATCAGCTTGAATGGATCGTCGCCCACAACATCTCCCACGAGCTCATGCTCGCTTTGGGGGTCGGCGAGAACTACGACCAGACGGGCAATTACATAGACGCAAGGAATGCGAACTGGGCGATGATGGTCGACCCGAATGCCACGTTCAGCCAGGCTGCGGCCCAGGCACTGCAAGCACAAAAGGCACGAAGGGGACACTCCTAATTGCTCTGCTAAATGAGGGAGAACTGGCCGTGCGCTTATTCTGGGCGAACCAGGATAGCTGCGAGGGGCGCGGTTTGGGACAATGCCGAGACGGTCGTCAATTGTGCGTCGAAACGCCTGGGGATCATTGACGATCCGCAGATAGTCCTCGTCGGATCTGGGCAAAGTCAAGACTCGGGGGTTGCTGGCCGGGAAGGGACGCAGTAGGCTAATCTTCCGGTAACCAGGTGTAGCGAAGGGCCGGGCCAGATCCTGATCCAGTATCCCAACCTCAAGTGGTTGATGCTGCACAACATCGACACGCTGGGCGCCACGCTTGACACCGCGGTCCTGGGCCTGGCCTGCCAGAGCGCGGCCACGTTGAGCTTCGAGGTGATTCCGCGCCGGATCGACGACCGCGGGGGCGGGCTGGCCCGGGTCGCCGGCCGGCTGCGGATCCTGGAAGGGCTGGCTCAACCGCGCGAGGAAACCGAGTTTGCTCTCAGGTACTACAATACATTGACCTCCTGGGTGCGCATCGACGGCCTGCTGCGGACGCTGCACCTGACCCGCGACGATCTCACGTAGGCTCCCGATAAGATCGCCGCCGCGGTCCGCGCCCTGGCGGCACGGGTGCCGACTTACGTGACCACCAAGGATGTGAAATGGCGCTGGGGGCACGGCCAGGAGGATGTCTTCCCGGTCGCCCAGTTCGAGAAGCTCTGGGGCGATTTGACCTCGCTGCCCGACCTTCCCTGCGTCTTTCTCGCCGTCCGCCGCCTGCGGGGACAGCAGCTCAAGGATGCGGCACAGCTTGACGGCTGGGTCACCGACGGCAGCCGAGTTCACGTCGAATCCCTTTGCGCTTTCCCACGATAATCATGGCGAGCGGAGGATACGTATGAGCAAATCCGAGCTGGTACTGGTAACGGGGGGAGCCGGGTTCATCGGCTCGCATCTTGTCGAGGCACTGGTAAACGAGGGGTACCGGGTGCGCGTGGCCGATAACCTGGCCACGGGTCACCGATCCAACCTGGGTCATCTGGAGGGGCGCTACGAATGGTTCGAGGGGGATCTCGCCGGCTTCGACTTTTGTCTGCACGCGGCTGAGGGTGTCGATCATGTCATTCACCAGGGGGCGATTCCCAGCGTGCCCCGTTCCGTCCGTGAACCGCTCGAATCGCACGCGAGCGGGCCGACGGCCACGCTCAACATGCTCGAGGCCGCGCGGCGGGCGAAAGCCCGGCGGTTCATGTTCGCCGCATCCAGCAGCGCCTACGGCGACACCATCGAGCTTCCCAAGCACGAGGCGATGCTCCCAACTCCTCTCAGCCCCTACGCTGCGGGCAAGCTGGCCGGCGAACATTATGTCAGCGTCTACGCCCGCACGATGGGCCTGGACGGCGTCAGCCTGCGTTATTTCAACATTTTCGGCCCTCGGCAAGACCCCTCGAGCCCGTACAGTGGCGTGATCTCGTTGTTCATCAAGTTCATGTCGCAAGGCCAGCGGCCCACGATTCATGGAGACGGCCGGCAGACCCGCGATTTCACCTACGTGGCCAATGCCGTGGCCGCCAACCTTGCCGCCCTGCGCTGCCCGCAACCTCTCCTGGGCCAGGTCTTCAACGTCGGCACCGGCCATCGCATCAGCCTGCTCGACTTGGTCGCCGCGCTCAACACGATTCTGGGAACAGACCTGGAACCCATCTTTCAGGACCCGCGGGCCGGCGACGTCCGCGACTCGCTGGCCAGCCTGGACCGGATTCAGAGCGTCCTGGGCTACAAACCGATCGTCTCGTTCGAGGAGGGATTGCGACGCACCGTCGAATCGGTGGTCGGCACGTCCCGCTAACCACCGAGTTCTCACCCCTGGCTCACGCCGGGCAGAGGCCCGCGAGGTCGCGAATCGCCGCCTGGGCGATGGGTGTCGGGCACGACCAGACGAGAAAGAAAAGAGCCTGCCGGGCCCAGCGCTGGGCAGGCTCGGAGCGGAGGAATCCGCTCCCTTTCCGCGCGGTCAGGAAGGCCTGGGTGGCCCGCAAAACCAGGGCGTTGGCCTGGGCTCGGATCTGGCTCGCGGCAACGGCGTCGCGCTCGCCCCGCGCGCAGGCCATGAGCAACGTCCACGCCTGCTGCCAAGTCTCGCAAAGAACATCGACGGGATCGGAGAGCTCGAGCCGGTCGGCCGCCAGACCAGCGAGCGCGCCCAGTGCGGCGCGTGCCTGCCCCAGCGCCAGGGCCGAGGTCTCCAGCCCCGCGGTTCCGACCGCGCCGGGCTGCGCGGAGAGGTCAGCGCTTGGGCCCGCAATCAGGTCAGCCTCGCTCACCCGAACGTGTTCCAGGATGACCTCGGTCGTGCACGAGGCTTGCAGCGCGGCCAGCTCGAACGCCGGGCGGACGGTCAGGCCCGGCCGGTCGACAGGCAGGGCGATCAGCATCTGCCGCCCGTCGTTCAGGAGCGCACCGGTGACCAGGACGTCCGCGCGCTCGGCCGCGGTGACCCAGGGCATGGCCCCATCGAGTTGAAATGTCCCCCGCTCGGTCTCGGTCGCGACCAACGCCTGGGAACCGAGCCGCCGCGAGGTCGTGAGCTGGGAGACGCCGACCGTCGCGAACGCCTTGCCAGCGGCGATGGCACGCAGCCACTCGCGGGCCGCCGGCCGGTCCACCGCGCCGTCCAGCCTGCGGACCGCGGCGTCATGCTGCGAGAGGACGAAGACGGCCGTCAAGCTGCCCGAGGCAAGCTGCGCATAGCGCTGTAACAATAGGGGACGCGGGCACGCCTCGCCGCCGAAATCGCGCGGCAACGACCAGCGGGTTGCCCCGCCGTCCTGAATCAGCCGCCAGAGCGCCTCGGGCCAGGTTCCGGCGGCATCGGCGGGCCCGTCCTTAGCGGCGAGATTCTCGACCAAACCCGCGATCCGTGCCGCGTCAGGGTCAGGTTCCGTCCATGACGGCAGCTCGATCGGTTGGTTGCTCATTATCACCCCGGATGCGAGAATCGGGCTTGGTGGCACATCGTTCATCTTCCATCGTCTCACAGGCTCAAATTCCATGCCAGCCCCTTACTGTTACGAGTACCCGCGCCCGATGGTCACGGTCGACCTGGCCGTCTTCTCCCTGGTCGAGCAGTCGCTGCGGGTGCTCCTGATCTGCCGTGGACGCGAGCCATTCGCCGGCAAGTGGGCGATTCCCGGCGGCTTCCTGCAAATGGATGAGCCGGCGGAAGCAGGCGCCCGCCGCGAGCTGCGCGAGGAAACCGGGCTGGAGATCGCCGGTCCGGTCGAGCCGATCGGCTTCTTCGCCAAGCCTGGCCGCGACCCGCGCGGCCGGACCATCACGCTGGCCCACGCGGCGGTTGTCCGGCCTGGCGAACACAAGACGCAAGGCGGGGACGACGCAGCCGAGGCGGCCTGGACCAAGACTCGCGACCCCATCGATCTGGCGTTCGACCACGCGGAGATCCTCAACCAGGCGCTCGCCTGGCTCAGGCGGGGCGTGATCGACCGGACGTCGACGCTCGCGCTCGAGCTTTTACCCAGGTCCTTCCGCGTCGAGGACGTCCATGCGCTCTTCCAGGGGCTGGGCCTGACCCACCGGCAGGCCGCGATCTGGCTGCGCAGGGTGGTACAGTCGGGACGGATTGAACGCGTCGAACAACCCTTCCCGCATTTTCACCTGGTCGAAGCGACCAGGTGAATCAAGCCTTGGCGACAGAAGCCCGAGAACTTGACCCATCCGATCAGCTTGCCAGGTCAGCCTCGCAGAGGATATCGAACCCCATCTCATGGAGGGTCCGGCTGGCCTGTTCATTGTTATCGATGTGCATGGCGACCGCCGAACGCCCCCGGGGATGGAGGATGAGCGGATAGGCATAGTGGATGTTGATCTCGGCCTGGAGAAGCGCCTTGCAAAGCTCGACCAGCGCATGGGGACTGTTGGGCAGCTCGACGGCTACCAGCTCGTTCTCGGCAAACGCGAGCTTGTTCAGGGCAAGGATCTCGCGGCCTTGCTCGGGATAGCTCAAGATCAGGCGCAGAATCGAGCAGTCCGCGGAGTCGGAGATCGTCAGACCGATGATCTTGACCTTCGTCCCCTGAAACGAGCGCACGACCTCCAGCAATTGGCCGACCCGGTTCTCGAGGAAAACCGAGAACTGAGTCACAGTCGGCCAGGTCCCGCCATGGAGGGTTTCCAGTTCGACTTCGCTGCCGCCGTCATCCTCGCCAAAGCTCATGAGGCCCCCGTCTTCCCTGGGCTGGATGGTGTACGGTCCAGAACCTCCTAAATTAATGGCGGCAATGCATTCCGGTCAATGGCTTCGCCTGGGACAAGCCAGGTGGGACGCCTACATTGTGTGGCTGGCCGGTTCTGTGCATATCCTGCGGCCTCATGTCACTCGGAGAACGGCTAGGGAAGGCCGACGATCTTTGATAGGCTATAAGGTGCGCGGACAGACCGCCATCGACCCGCCACGCATTGGAGGCAGAATGAGCTCGGCAACAACCAAATCCTCGACGGTGCCTTCTCCGCCGCTCGCCGTCGCCCCCCGATCGGTCCCCACTCTTGACGATTTGTACGAGATGACGTCCGAACCCGACGAGAGAGTCGTGATTCGCGGCGTGGACTGGGCGTTTTACGAGCAGCTCGCGGACTCGATTCCTGATCGATGCAGTATCCATGTCGACTACGATGGGAAGGACGTCGAGATCATGTCCCCCGGCTTGATTCACGACAGTGACAAAAGATTGTTAGGTCGGGTGGTCGAGCTAGTTGCCGAAGAATGTGAGATATCTTTCAAGTGCGCTGGTCGGACGACCTGGAAGCGGCCCGAGGTCGCGCGCGGTCTGGAGGCCGATGAAAGCTATTTCTTCCATGCCGACAAGCTGGACGCGGTGGCCGCTGGTAAGGCGCGGAGATCCCTTGACATCGCCGACTATCCCAACCCCGATCTCGGCATCGAGGTCGACATGTCGCCCCCGAAGATCGACCGGCCGGGAATCTATGCCGCTCTCAAAGTCGCCGAGGTCTGGCGTTTCGATGGAGAGCGCCAGGAGCTCGTCATCGAGCGTCTGGAGGGCGACGGCACGCACCGCATCGTGGACCGAAGCTCGTTCCTGCCGGTCCCTGCCGCGGAAATCCGTCGCTGGGTCGTCGAAGAAGATTCCCACGACGAGTCCGCCTGGGCGCATCGTCTTCGCGCCTGGGTCCGCGCCGCGGTGGCTCCGCGGTTGCCAGGCTGATCCCGCTCGCGGATCGGCGAGTTCAACCAGAGCGGAGCGGCCGAGCACGGCCATGGCGGCGCGGGCGCGAACCGGCGAGACGGCGTGGTCGCTCGGGGCCGGCGCCGTCTTC
>JBAUOX010000347.1:0-6216 GCA_049579985.1 Isosphaeraceae bacterium
GTTTACGTATCGGTTTGCGCAGCCGTCGAAGGGACGGCTGCCGCGGAATGCCCCGCGCAACTCGACACGGCTGCCGATCTGACCGTCATCCCATCGCGATTGGTCGAGGAATTACAGCTCGACCAGCAAGTAGGGTGCGTCGCAAAGACGCACCGAGACGCTGAAGCGGTGCGTCTACCGGCTTACGCCCCTCCCCTGCGGGGGCCCGGCCCGGCTCGACACCTCCCTGGAACCAAGGCGATCCGCCGTGCTCATCTGCGGCTTGGCCACGCAGGGCGGCAGGCTCGGATCGTTTCTGGCTGCGTGAACTCCGCGTTTTCTAGACATTTCTATACATTTTACGGGCCATCTGTTCAGGCCATGGCTACGCAGCTCGGCGCGCGACATCGATGGTGGACCCCGATGATTCACCGAGGTCGTGCTCGACGAACAATCTCTGCCGGTAGCCGGTTCGGGCAGTGGTCTCCTGACCTGCCCCCCGTCCTCTGCGACCGCAGCTCTCCCAGCCCCCGACCGTCGGCGCGTCACCTGGAAACCTCCGGTCGGCCGAACGGCGGGGTCGGGAGACCCTGCCCGAACCAGCGCAATAAATCCGAGAGGAAAGTAAACGTGCGTCAACCGCAACTTTGCAGCATGCCAGCCTCCGGCAGGTCCAGGCCTGATCGCCTCCTGATCTTCGATGGTGCAAGAGGTTACCCTACGGAAAAATCCTCCAAAAATCCTCATGCTCGTTCTCCGAAGCTCGATGAACATCACCCGACGAGTGCGGCGCGACGTAGGACGTAGCCGGCCCAGGCGAATAAACGAGCAAATGCGACGAAGAGCTGTTAATCTCGGTGCAACCAGATCGCTTCACCAAGGAAAGATCGTCGCTCGGAAGTCGTCTCAGGAACCAAAGTTATGTACGCGTTCGACGAAGAGCGCCCGGCATTACCCGGGCAAAGGCTGCCGGCCCGGCGCGGACCGAGGGGAGTGATGGTCCTTGGGGGCCTGCTCCTGCTGGGTCTGGGGCTCGTGCTGGCCGTTTACAATTCGTGCAAGATTGACATCGGAACCGGCCAGCAGGCCGTGCTGATCCGCAGCGAAGGGCTCGAGCTCGAGCCCGACATGGAGCTGGCCCCGCCCCCCAGGGACGGCCGGGCCTACTATAAGGGCGTGCAGTCGGGCGGGCCCAATGGCGGGGTCCTGACGGAGGGCCGCTATTTCTACAACCCCTATTACTGGTCGTGGGAGATCAGCCCCCAGTTCGTTGTGCCCGGCGACAAGATCGGCATCCGGATCGCCCTCAGTGGAGACGATCTGCCCGCCGGGCAGATCCTCGCTCAGCCAGGCCAGAAGGGGATTCTCTGCGAAGTGCTCAAGCCGGGACGCTATCCGTACAACCCCTATGCCGAGGCGATCGAGCTGCATGCCCCGGTGACCATCGCGGCGGGTTTCCGCGGCGTCGTGACCCTGCTCGCCGGCCCGCTGCCGAAGGACCCCAACGTCTTCCTGGTCGAGGAAGGCGAGCGCGGGGTCCAGTCGAAAACGCTCGAGCCGGGAACCTATTACCTCAATCCCTACGAGACGCGGGTCAGCATGGTCGATTGTCGTTCCCGCCGGTTCAACCTGGGACAGGACGGCGAGATGAATTTCCTCTCGGCCGACGGGTTCCCGATCACGCTCGACGGCGTGGTCGAATTCCGCATCTCGCCGGCCAAGGTCGCCGAGATGTTCGTCAAGTACAACGAGGACGCCAATGGCGATGCGATCGATGAGGAGATCATCGCCAAGATCATCATGCCGGAGAGTCGTTCGCTTTGCCGCGTGGGCGGCTCCAAGCTCTCGGGCGGACAGTTCATCAGCGGCGAGGACCGCGAGAAGTTTCAGACCGACCTGGTCAAGAGCCTGACCCAGAACTGCCAGAAGCAGGGGATCGAGATCCTGGCGGTGGCGATCACCTCGATCAAGCCTCCCGACGACATCACACAGCCGGTGCAGCAGCGGGAAGTCGCCAAGCAGAAGCTCGCCCAGTTCCGCCGCGAAAAGCTCCAGCAGCTCTCCGAGGCGAAATTGAAGGTCGAAGTCGTGCTGGCCGAGCAGAAAAAGCTCGTGGTCGAGGCCGGGCAGGAGGTCGTCGAGAAGACCACCAAGGCCGAGCAGGAGCAGCAAGTCGCCGTGACCCTTTCCGAGCAGAAGCTCAAGGTCGCCCAGACCCGGCTCGAGGCGGCCAAGGACAAGGCCTCGGCCATCCTGGCCAAGGCCGAGGCCGACGCCGAGGTCATCAAGTTTGACAACGCGGCCGAGGCGGCCGGCCTGGCCGTCCAGGTCTCGGCCTTCGACGGCGACGGCGCGGCCATGGCCAGGAACATGCTGCTGGGCAAGCTCGCTCCCTCGTTCCGCACGATCCTGGGCAACTCGGAAGGCCCGCTGATGGACCTCTTCAGCGAGTTCACCAAGCGGCACGACAAGTCGCGGCCGCTGCCCTCTGCCGGTCCGTCCACACGCTCCGGCGGCAGTCACACGTCCACCTCCATATCCCGTCCCGCCGAGCCGGCCGCGGCCAACCGGCCGGGGCAGTCGCCCTCGCGGTCAGATCCATTGCCGCTCGCCACTTCCGAGGAGAACAAGCCGTGAACCCCTTTCGATCGCAATCCCTGAGCCGGGTCGCAGGCGCCTTGTTGGTTGCCGTTCTCCTCGTCCAGGTCGCTTACTTCGGAATCTGGCAGTGGACGATCTGCCGTATCGAAGTTCCCGCGGGATCGAGCCTGCTGGTCCGCTACAAGGGTCCCTGGCCGTTTGGTACCAGGCCCCAGGCGCCCGAGGGAACACTCGTGCAAACCGATGCCGCCGGCCGCCCGCTCCAGGTCGGCATCCTCGAGGCCATGCCCGGCAGCGGACGCCATTTCTACTCACCCCTTGAGTATGAGACCCAGCTCGTCAAGGACGAGGTGGTTCCACCCGGCAAGATCGGCGTCGTGGTCTCCAAGATCGGCAAGCCGCTGCCCGAAGGAACCTACCTGGCCGACGAGAAGGGATATCGCGGCATTCTCCGCAAGGTTCTGACCCCGGGTCGCTATCGCATCAATAAATACGGCTTTGACATCAAGATTGTCGATGTGGACGCATGCGCCGAGCCCGGTACCCAGGTCAAGCGCAGGACCGAGGACCCTACCCTGATCCCGCCCGGCTATGTCGGCGTCGTGACCAACAAGGCCAGCGATCCGCGCACCAAGGAAGACCGCGGCATCCAGCCGCAGGTGCTGCAACCGGGGATCTACTTCCTCAATCCCGAGGAGAAGCGGATCAACATCATCAGCATCGGCTATTCCGAGACCAGCCTGACGGTGGAAGCGCTCAGGTCTGGAACCGCCAGGCCGACTGAACCGGCTCCCGCGGAGGGGCCCTACGGGAGCGACCGGCTGGGAACGACAACGAACGACGATCCGCTTTACACCGCGGGTAAGGGGATCGAGTTCCCCTCCAGCGACGGCTTTCCGATTCACCTGGACTACACAGCGATCTGGGGCATTCTGCCCGTGCAGGCGCCCGATGTCGTTCGCCAGTTCGGCACGCTCAAAGATGTCGAGCAAAAGGTGATCTTGCCCCAGATCGAATCGATCTGCCGGCTGCACGGATCGCGGCGGGGCGCGGTGGACTTGCTGGTGGGAGATACCCGCGAGCAATTCCAGAACGAGACCTCCGCCGAGCTGGAGCGGGTATTGACGGCAAAAAAACTGTCGCTCCTCTTCGGGCTGACCCGGCACATCTACGTGCCGAAGGCCGTCCGCGAGCCGATCCAGAAGGCCAAAGTCGCCGACGAGCTGACCAAGACCCGCGACCAGGAGCAATTGACCGCCAAGGCCCAGGCCGATCTGACCGAGGCCAAGGCCAAGGTCGTCTTCGAGGAGAAGCGAACCCGGGCGGAAACCGCCAAGATGGTGGCCGAGGCCGGGGCGGAAGGCGAGAAGAAGGCCAAGGAGATCGAGGCCATGACCGAAAAGCTCAAGGCCGAGATCGACGCCAAGACCGCCGCCATCGAAGCCCAGACGACAAGGTTGCTCGGCGAGGCCAAGGCCAAGTCGGTCAAGCTGTCCAAGGAGGCCAAGGCCCAGCGCTTCCAGCTCCTGGTCAAGGCGCTCGGCAGCGCCGATGCTTACGAGCGGTACATCTTTGCCGAGGGTCTGCCGGCCGACCTCCGCGTGGGCATCTTTTACGCCGGCCCGGGCACCCTCTGGACCGACCTGAAAGGCTTCGAGCAAACCATGCTTGGCAAGCTCGTCTCCGACACTCAGGCGAAAGATACCACCATCACGAAGCGATCGTCGGAAGCGGTCGGAGACGGCAAGAAAGATTAAGCTCCGCACCCTCAAGACGAGGGTGGGCAATCCTGCGTGGTCGAGCATCGATTCCAAGGAAAAGGCCATTGTCCACCACGTTCGCGCCGAACGGATCGCCGTCGGTCTGTGTGATCTTCAACCCAGCGGCCGGCAGGAGAAGAGCTCGGCAACGGCTCGAGGCACTCGCGTCGAGCTGGGGATCGAAAGTCGAGCTCTGGTCCACGGAACGGCCCGGCCATGCCGTGGAGCTGGGGCGTTGCGCCTCGGAACGCGGATTCGGAATCGTCGCCGCGGCGGGGGGTGATGGGACGGTGCACGAGGTCGCCAACGGGGTGCTCCAGGCCGGTCGTTCCGAGGTCTGCCTTGCCGTGCTACCGCTCGGTTCGGCCGATGATTACGCCTACACCTTGAGGCAGGACCACGACGGTCCGGCAGGTGACCCCACGCGGGGGCGGCGGGTCGACGTCGGTGTGATACGAACCGATCAGGGCGTCGAGCGGTTCTTCGTCTGCTGCCTGGGTCTCGGTTTTGGCTCCTGCGTGACCGTCGAAGCACGACGCGTTCGCTGGCTGCAAGGCCAGCTCCTCTACGGCTTCGCCGCGCTCCGCGCGATCTGGCATCACTGGGGATACCTCGACTTGACGGCGACGCTGGACGGCGAGCCGCTCGCGGCGGACCGAACCCTGATGATCAGCGTGATGCTTGGCCGTCGCGAGGGCGGCTTCGTGATGGCTCCGCAGGCGCGACTGGATGACGGCTGGTTCGATCTGGTTCATGCCGGAGAGCTCACCCGTTGGGAAGCCATCCGCCTCATTCCCAGGCTGAGCTCGTCCGGTCCGCCGCGTGACCATCCCAAACTCGGCTTCCACCAAGGCCGCCGGCTCCTGGTCGAATCCAAGCAACCCCTGGTGATTCACGCCGACGGCGAGATCCTCTGCCGCAAGGAAGACCAGGTCCACCGCGTCGAGGTCGAACTCTTACCTTTGCGCCTCCTTGTACGCCTCGGACTGGACGGGATCGAGGCCGTGACGATTGGACATTAGCGCGGCGGCTCGTGGCATGCGTGGCTCACCCCTGTCAGAGATCGCCGAGGACGAGCTGCTCGTGTCAACGGACAGTTACGCTGTTACGCTGGCATGCGGCAAAGTTGGTCTTGACCGCCCTCTGATCCCGACTGCTTTCGTTGCGAATTTGTTTCGTTCGGCGAGGGTCTCCAGCTTCTGCACGAACCAGTCTTCGAGGTACCTGGTTCACCGCGCAGCCTAAAGGACACGCTCCCATATCAAAGTGATCACGGCCTCTCGACCGTCAGGACTCATCATCGGCGGCGTGCGGAGCTTGAGGCAGTTCCCGACGAATTCGAGGTAACGGACTTGGTCGGTGCCGACCCAATCGGGAATGGACGCACCTTCCAGATGATGGATGACGGTCTCGCCGTGGACGCTGTAGGACCCGTAATAACTGAGATAGCTGAGGAAGGCCCTGCGGTACTCGTCGGGATTCAGCGCGGTCCAATCATTGCTGCTAAGCCGCGGGCAATCCTGCCTGCCGACCTGCGCCGCCATCCGGCCACTCGCCTCATAGGTTAGACGGCCGATTGGGTGCTGGCCCCAGGGATAGGCCGGAGAGCCTTCGGCAATCGACTCGGCTGAAAGGAGCCGCCAGGTACCTACCAAGGCCGATCGCGAATAATTACTATTATATGTAGACACGTAAAATTACCTAATACTCGGAGGTAATTGGAGATTGGATCAGGATTGGAGACGAGATCGAACTGTGATTAGGATGCAACCTCATGCTCGTTTGCCAATGTTCCATCGCAGGAGAACGCTGCCATTGCTTCGTAAGCCAGATCGTCCAATGCGGCGGGTCAGTCAAGGACTCGATGGAACCGGCC
>JBAUOX010000348.1:0-21460 GCA_049579985.1 Isosphaeraceae bacterium
GGCGAGCATCAAGACGCCATCGTCGCGGCCACCGAGCTCCAGCAATTTCTGGACCGGAATCCGCAGGACCAGAAACTCGCCCACCGAGTCCATGATGTCCTCGAGACCCAGCACCACGCCGCCCAGGCAACGCGCGCAAAGTTCTTTGACGTCTGGAAGAAGCTGGACCGCAAGAAGTCGCTAAGGTGGTTCAAGCTGAAGAAAAAAGCCGGGGCGTCCGCGTCGTGATCCTGCCTGGATCATGCTCGGCAGTGACACTCCAGTCGGGACCCAGGGGCCCCTGACTTGCAGGACCGTTTCCTATTCGGAGCGGGACAGGCGGCCTCATGTAGGACCTTCCGGGCTGACGCGGAGGGCGTCGAGTCGCCGGCGGTTGGCGGGAAGATTCTCGATTCACTGCGCTGCTTCCCCGCGCTCCATGGCTTCGGCGTCGCCCTGGCACGCGTCGAGCACCATTCCCCAGAGGCGCTGGGCCTCGGCGCGGTCACCACACGCAGGCGTCGAGCAGCGCGGTCAAGGTGGCCACGGTCAGTCGTCCGAGTTGAGTTCCTGTCCGAGGTCGGCAAGCTCATTCAGAGCGGCGTCTCTCCGCGCCTGGCTCTTGCGGTGGTATTCCAAGAGGTCCGAGAGCGCGATTCGTCGATGCGTTCCGACCTTGTGGTAGGGGATCTTGTGCTGGTCGAGCAAGCTGATCAAGTGGGGGCGCGAGACATTGAGCAGGTCAGCGGCCTCCTGAGTCGTTAACTCGGTGGCGATCGGGTAGGCGGTCATCGTATGGCCGCGGGCGAATTCGGCCAGGATTCCCGTGAGTAGCTGGACCGCCGGGGCGGGCAGGACGAGGGGTTCGCCGGGGCCGTTATCGGCTCGAACGAGGACCGTGAGCTGATAAGAATTCTTGACCAGCGGTGCCAGGCGTCGGATTGACTCCGCGGCCAGAGCCCGGTCAGCGTCGCTGGGCGTTATCGGTCCGAAGCGTTCGAGCTGAGTGGCCATCGACTATCCCCTATTCTTTTCTAGATCGACTTTCTAGTCCTCCATGTTAGCACGCAAACGCAATAAACGCAACAGTCACCTCGATCGGAAAACGGAAGGGTTCTGCCCTGACTTGCCTCGCGCTTGAACCCCTCGCCAACTTCGAGATACAATGAATTATGATGGCCACCCCGGCAAGATGTTGCGGTCTGCGAGTTCACAAGGTCCCTCACCGACATGCCCGATAACGATTATTACGAAACCCTGGGGGTCGCTCGCGATGCCACGCCAGAGGCCATCAAGAAGGCCTATCGCGCGCTGGCGCGGAAGCACCACCCCGACGTCAACCCGGGCGACAAGACCGCGGAGAAGAGGTTCAAGCAAGTTCAGCAGGCCTACGATATCCTTTCGGACCCCGAGAAGCGGTCGCTCTACGATCGTTACGGCGACGCCGCGTTCGAGGGCATGGCCGCGGCCGGGCCGCGGACCAGCGCGTCGGAGTGGACGGCTCGGTTTGGAGAGCCCGGTTACGAGACCATCGATTTCTCCGAGTTCTTCGGCCCGCACGGCCCGGCAGGCGGAGGCGGAGCCCCGGGGGGAGAGGGAGGCGCGGGTATCTTCGAGGACCTGCTCGGTCGGATGCGGTCCTCCCGTGGGGCCAGACCGCGAGGCGGGCGATCGGTCGAGGCTCACCTGACCATCCCGTTCCTGACTGCCGTTCGCGGCGGCGAGACCACAATCAACGTCCAGCGCGGGGATGGCAAGACGGAAAACCTGGTCGTCAAGATCCCTCCCGGCGTGGATACCGGGGCAAAGCTCCGGCTCAAGGGACAGGGGGAACCGGGCCCCAAGGGAGGACAGCGGGGCGATATGACGATTGTCATCACCGTCGAGCCCCATCCCTACTTCAAGCGTGAAGAGCGAAATCTCGTGGTCGAGGTGCCGATCACCGTTCCCGAGGCGATCCTCGGCGCCAAGGTCGACGTCCCGTCGCTCGACGGCATGAAGTCGCTGACCATCCCTCCGGGAAGCTCCTCGGGACAGAAGCTGCGACTCAAGGGACAGGGTGTTCCCGCCTCGGGCGGCAAGCCGGATGGCGACCTTTTCGTCCAGCTCAGGATCGTCGTGCCCAGGTCCATCGACGACACCAGCCGGAGATTGATCCAGGAATTCGCCGACCACAACAAGCAAAACCCCCGGGCCGGGCTCTGGTGAGAGCTCATTGCACCGGAACAGACAACCGTACTGAAAACGGCATGGCAAATGAAACATGACGGATGGCAAAGGCGTCTTTGATGCCGGCAGTTGGGCATTTGTCGTCTGTCATCTGGCATTCGTCCTGTGTCATCTGGCATTCGTCCTGTGTCACTTGCAACGCTGGGTCCAAGAAATGGAGCGCCCAACCGGGCCAGATCGGCCATGACTCGACCCATCATTCCCCGCGAGTTCGCCGCTCAACAACTGGCCGTCACGCCGAAGGTGCTCGTCCGTTACGAGAAGCTGGGGTTGGTCCAGGTCGCTCATGACGGCAACGTGGAAGGCTATGAACCCTCCCAGGTGCGCCGGCTCTGGACCATCATGAGTTTTCAACGCGACCTGGGCATCAACCTGGCCGGTGTGGAAGTGATCCTCAGCCTCTGCGACCGGATGACCGAGCTGCATCATCACCTGGACGACCTGGCGAGCGAAATCCGCGAGATTCTCGAGGCCAGATCCGAGGCCGAGGACTCGACGCATTCTCCCCATTCGCGGTCCCAGATTCATGACTGACCGCGATTCCCAAGAATCCTCAGGCGCGGTTGGGAACGGAGACCAACGCCAACCCAAACGAAGCCGGCTGGGTCAGATCCTCGCCGAGCGGCCCGAGGCACGCCCCCGACTCAGCCGTGCGGTCGGCAGCTTGCTTGCGACCGTCCTGGTTGCCATCGCGGTTCTGGGCCTCTTGCTCATCTGGCATCTCAGGCGGAGGGCCCAGCTCATTCGCGACCGTCTTGGCCCTCCGCGTGCTGTCTCGCTTCCCGACCTCTCCGCAGCCGGTGACGATCAACCACGGCCCCCCGCGGACGTGCCCGACTCGGCAGCACGATGACGCCCCACCTTGACTTTGCCCGTGGGAGCATGGCCACGATGGCACCGAACCAGACGTTCCGGCCGCACGAGCGCATCAAGGATCCCGCCGATTTCCGCCGCGCCTTCGATCGCAGACGATCGGTCTCGGATGACGTGCTCATCGTCTACGGCGTCGAGAACGGTCTGGACCATCCCCGGCTGGGCATCTCGATCTCGCGGAAGAAGGTGCGCCGGGCCACGGCCCGCAACCGGATCAAGCGGCTCATTCGCGAGGCCTTCCGCCTGGGCAAGGCCGAGCTGCCGCCGGGCGTCGACCTGGTGGTCCTGCCGCGCGGCGGCGACCTGACCTTCGTCTCGGCCCGGCGATCGCTGGTGGCGCTCGGGCGCGACCTCTCACGCCGCCTGAAGGCGCAGCCTCCGCGATCCAATCCTCAGGCCGACGCGAAGCCGTGACCACCGACGTACCAAGAACCTGGCTATCGTGGCCGGGCCGGATCCTCATCGCCCTTCTGATCGGCCTGATCCGCGTCTACCAGGCCACCCTCAGCCCGCTCCTGGGCAACGTCTGCCGGTTCGAGCCCAGTTGCAGCCGCTACATGGTCGAGTCCCTCAAGAAGCATGGACTCGTTCATGGCCTCGCTCGAGGCCTGCGCAGACTCTCCCGCTGTCATCCCTGGAACCCGGGAGGATATGATCCGCCGTGAACGCCGGAAATCTGTTCCCGCGTCAAACCGCTCGTGCGGTCGATTCGCAAAGGCGGACGGCTTCGTGAGCAGGCGTATATGAGAGCCGCGGACGGGCACACCGTCAGGGCGCTCTCAAGATAGGAGCAGACCGAGTTGGCGGTCGTGTCCACACGGGGCGGCACACCCGCTTTATCGCCGTTGTTTGAGATTCTTGTCTGAAACGCTGGCGGATGACTATGTATAGGCAGGAAGCCGAGACGACTGAACGGCCTGCGCCACCGCGGAAGTCCACGTCCGGCTTGCAACGCAGACTTTGCTCCCGCTCCTCCGCAACGGAGGGGCGACCCGGGATGGTGCGTCCCTTGAGGATGCCGCCCGCGGTACTTTCCCGACGCTCGCGATGTGCTCGAACCCAGGGGCGACCCGACTTGCCGATTGGTCGGGCGGGTCGCCCACGTCCGGCATTTACACCCAGATCGAGTTGCCACAAAGAGTAGAGGAGTGCAGACGATGTTTGGAACCAGAACGTGGTCATTTTGGAGAAACGGGCAGGCGGATGGCGGACGCCTGGCGGGACGGAGGAAAGGGCCAATCGGCCAGTCGCCGCGACCGCGCCGAGGCATTGCGGCGCGAAGCCACAAGCTCGCATTCGACAGGCTCGAGCCACGCGAGCTGATGGCCGTCGACCTCACTCAGGAGATCAACACATTGCTCTCCCAGGGGGTCGTCAGCGGCACGATCACCGCGCCGGATGTCATCACGATCGGCAACGACCTGACGATCAACCAGGCCCAGTTGACCTTTACCAATGTCGCCCCACAAGGACAGGGTTGGTCCGGCAATGTCGAAGTCCAGGCCAGTTCGGCCTCGCTGTTCGACGGGAGCTCGAGCCAGACCCCACCCTTCTCGGCGACCGCCTCGTCCATCGACGGAAACTACAATCTGAGCACGAAGGCCCTGTCCATCTCGGCCAATGATGTCACGATCGGCTTCGGCAAGCTGCTCACGCTCGATGCGACGAATCCGACGTTGGCCTACACGCCGGGTACATCCTCATCGCTGGACATTTCCGCTGCCTCGGTCAATCTGACGTCCACCACGTTCCCCGATCTTTCCGGCAAGGCGACCCACCTCGAGATCACGCCACAGCAACTGACCCTGGACGCGGCCAACGCCACCGTGGGCGCCACCGAGAACCTTGGCCCGCTCAGCCTTGCCAGTCCCTCGCTCAGCTTCTCCAACCTCGACTACCAGTTCGCTTCCAACAGCATTACCGGCTCCATCACCCTCGCCGCCGATTCCGCGTCGCTCTTCGACAACTCGGGCTCCAGCAACACCCCGCCCTTCTCCGCCTCCATCAACCAGCCTTCGGCCACGTATGACTTCACCAACCAGGCGCTCGACTTCTCGGCGCAGAACCTGACCCTCGGCTTCGGCTCGCTGCTGACCGTTACCACGCAGCAGCCGACCTTCGACTATGGACTGGCCGACAACTTCTTCGACCTCAACGTCGCCTCGGGCAAACTGACGTCCACCACGTTCCCCAACCTGACCGGTACCGCCTCGAACCTCGACATCACGCCCCAGCACGTCACGTTCGACAACGTCTCGGTCACGGATTCGGCGACCGAGACGCTCGCGGGGATCCTGTCGATCACCGATCCCAGCTGGACCGTTTCCAGTTTTGATTATGAGTTCGGCCCGAACACGATCGAGGGAGCCATCACTGTCACCGCCGCTTCGGCTTCGCTCTTTAAGAGCAGCGGATCCTCGAATCAAGAAAGCCCCTTCACCGCGACAGTGAATCAGCTCAGTGGCACCTACAATTTCACCAACCAGTCGTTGAACCTTGAGGCCCAGAACCTGACCCTCGGCTTCGGGCAGTTCCTGACGGCCACGGCCAGTAATCCAGCTTTCACTTACGATCCGGGCGGTACCACCCCGTTCGAGATCAGCGCCGCCACGGTGAGCCTGACTTCGCCGACGTTCCCTCACGCCCAGGCAACGGCCGACAACCTCGACATCACCCCCCAGCACATCACGCTCGGCGGTGCCACGCTGACCGATTCGGCCACCGATTCGGCCACCGATTCGGCCACCGATTCGGCCACCGAGAAACTCGGCCCGTTGGAGATCGTTCAGCCAAGCATCACGGTCACGAATATCGACTACGAGACGGCCAGCAACTCGTTCGCCGCGGGCGGCGTCACCTTCAGTGCCGGCGAGGTTGCCCTCTTCAGCGATCCCGCCTCGACCAGTCCGCCGCCGTTCTCCACCAAGGTGGACGGCTTCACTGTGTCTTACGTCTTCAACACGCAGACGCTCAGCCTCTCGGCCACGGACGCCGAGATCAACTTCGGCACCGCCCTCACGATCACCGCGACGGCTCCGACCTTGACGCTCGTCACGCCGCCGGGCGGCCCGGAGAGCGTCAATGTCAGCGTGACCTCGGCCAAGGTGGACGTGCCCGAGCTGCATCTGGAGGGCCAGATCAAGAACCTGAGCATCACCAACGACGGCTTCAACGTGGGCAGCTCGATGCTCGCCCTCACGGATTCCAAGCCGATCACCTTCGGCCCCGTCAGCATCCAGGACCCGTCACTCACGCTGACGAGCTTCGGCTACAGCTTCAGCAACGGCGCGAGCTTCAACAGCAGCCTGGGCGTCGGCATCGGCGAGGCCGACCTGAACGTCGGCAGCGCATCCTCCACGTCGACGGTCTCGGTGCAGGCGACGGGCATCAACGCGACGATCAGTTTGGCCCCGGCCGACGCGGGGCATTTCACCTTCACGGCCAACTCCGTGAAGGCCAGCTTCGGGTCTTACCTCACGCTCCAGGCCGTTGCGAGTACGACCCAGCCGGCGTTCGCCTTCGACACCGCGGCGGCCGACGGCTACATCGCCCAGATTGGCACCCTCCAGGCCACCTTGACGGCCGGAAGCCTCACGATCGGCGGCAGCGCCAGCAACTTCGATATCACGGCAAGCGGCACGCTCGACACGTCCAAGAACTTCGGCGTCAAGCTGAACATCAACGACCCGAACGCGACCGCTTCGACGTTCCAGCTCCCGACCTGGCTACCGTTCAGCATCAGCAAGCTCGCCCTGACCTGGCCCAACATCAGCAATGACCCGGCCAACTTCACCATCGACCTTTCGGCCTCGGTCAACGCGTCGCTCGGCCCCGTGACGCTGAGCGGCTCGGTGCAGGACGCGGTGATCGACGTCGGCAAGCTCGAGCAGGGCCAGTTCCCGATCGACTCGCTGGGCGGCGTGGGCATCGCGATCGGGGGCAACCTCTTCGGCGGCAAGGTCAGCGGCTCGCTCTTTCTCGCCGACGAGGTTGTCGGCGGCAAGACCGTTTTCTACGGCGGGATCGAGGCCGGGCTCGATATCGAGGATCTCGCCGGCTTCGAGATCCGCCTCGGAATCTCGCAGTACGGTCCGCTCGACGCCTTCGTCGAGGTGAACGCCCCGATCATCCTCGACCCCGACAGCGGCCTGGCGGTGACAGACCTCTACGGCGAGGTCCTCTTCGACGATCCGCTCACTCCGATCTCCCAGCCGATCACCAGCGCGGGAGAGCTGCTGAACAACGCCGAGTTCACCAAGCCCGACAGCCAGACGCTTCAGCAATGGGAAGATCTGCTCGGCCAGCAGGTCATGAACCAGGCGTCCAGCAGCGATCCCTGGGACCCCTTCAGCCAGCCGGTCACGATCGAGGCCGGGGCGACGCTCTTCGACGCCTACGCGACCACCAACGCCTTCGAGCTGAATGGCAACGTGGTGATCTGCACCAACGGGATTCTCGAGGCTTCCGGCATGCTCACCGTCGGCGACTCGATCTCGCTGACCGGCGCGGCGTACATCAACCTCTCGCAGGTGACCTCGGGCCAGGCCGCGCTCGACTTCGCCGTCGAGGCTCCCAGCCAGGCCCCGCTGGCGACCATCTACGGCGGCATCCAGTTCCAGTACGCGGCGGCCCCGACGCTCCTTGACTCCGGGCCGGGCTCCAGCCCGCCGCAGGCCGGCACCGGCATCACGCTCAACAGCGGCGGCTCGACCGACTACGCCACCGCGCAGAACATCAACCTCAACAACACCTCCTACACCGTCGAGTTCTGGGCCCGTCGCAACGATACCGGCCGCGCCGAGACGATCATCGGCCAGGATGACGCCCAGACCGGCTCGGACCTCAACATCGGCTTCGATGCGAACAACAACCTGGTCGTCTCCTCGGGCGGCACCACGCTGACCTATGCCAGCACCGATAATCTCTGGCATCACTGGGCCGTCGCGTACGACCAGACGACCAGCACGCTCACCCTCTACGAGGACGGCCTGCCGGTCGCGAGCAAGTCCGCCCAGCCGATCCAGGGTGCGAGCACGACGCTCACCATCGGCGCCTCGGGCGCGCTCGACGACTATTTCGACGGCTCCATCGACGACGTCCGCGTGTGGAACGTCGCCCGCGACGCCTCGGACATCCAGGCGAACTACGGACTGGCCACGCTGGGGACCGGCGTTCAAGGACTGCTGGCCGACTGGGCGTTCACCGAGGGTCAGGGCAACGGCACGGCCGACACCTCGGGCAACGGCAATACCCTCACGTTCGTGGGCAGCCCGGCTTGGTCGCAGTCGCCCGCGTCCAGCCTGACCATTACCATCACTGGAGGCGTCGACCTGACCATCCCCGACTTGCCGGGTGGGCCCGACCTGTCGATCAACGGCAAGGCCAGCTTCCACATCAACCTGAACCAGGGGACGCTCGACCTGAACGTCAATGGCACTGCCAGCCTCGCGCCGATCGGCAATTTCCTGACCCTGGACGGCACCGTCCACTTCGACCCGCCGGTAACCGGACCCAACAACACGGTCTCTCCCCCCGACATCTACGGCATCTTCGCCGTCACCATCCCCCAGAATTCGGAGCTGGCGAGCCTGGGAATCAGCCTGAACGCGCTCACGGTCCTGCGGTTCAACACCACGGACGTGAGCCAGCAAGAGACCCTCCAGATCGCGGGCCAGTCCACGCCCGAGACCTTTACCCTGCCACCCGAGTCGGTCAGCCTGATGGCGCAGGGCACCGCCAGCTTCACGCTCAACAACCAGACCTGGTTCGCGATCAACGGTGAGCTCGATATCTACTTTGGCGCGACGACGACCGCCAGCGGGTCGGTCGATCCCGAGTTCTACGCCTACATCAACGGTGCCCTGGTGATCGGACCGTCCTCGGCGCCCTATTTCGACTTCGCGACGACCGGCTTCTTGCAGATCTCCGATCAGGGCATCGCGGCAACCTTCAACCTGACGCTCAGCGGCAGCCAGGCCCTGGCCGCGGCGGGCATCACGCTGGGCAACGACAAGTTCGAGCTCACGCTCAACACCACGGGTCAGGACGTCTCGTTCACGCCGCCGTCGATCACCGACCCCAACCAGCCGGGCACCAGCCCGCCGGTCAACATTCCCGCGGCTCCCAACAGCAGCAGCCCGGCCGAGAGCTACCTCGAGATTCAGGCTGGCGGCAGCCTCGACATCGAAAACACGATCGACCTCTCCGGTACGTTCAACCTGCTGATCGCACCGACTGTCATTGACATTGGCCTGGACGCCAACTTCGCCTTCGGCGGCGTGCTCGCGTTCCAGGTCCAGGGCGGATTGATCTTGAACACGGGCGGCAGCGCTCCCGGTCTGGTGGCCGCTCTCAACCTCGAGCAGACCGAGGGCATCCCTTCGACCTACGGCTTCAGTCTGAATACGTCGTTCCTGCTCGAAGTGAATTCGACTGGCCAGTCCCAGTCGCTGGGCGGCATCAATGTGCCGGCCGGGATCAACGGCACCAATTCGCCTTATGTCCTGGTCCAGGCCACGGGCGACCTGCTGGTCGGCAGCTTCGACATCTACGGTACCTTTGATTTCACCTCGAACGCCAACAGCACGACCATCGCCGCCAGCGGCACGACCTCGCTGGGCCCGCTGGGCCAGGTGAACGTGAACGGGCAAATCACCATCGACACGGCGCAGCCGGGCATCTACGGGATTCTCCAGACGAGCCTGGCTACGACTCCATCACTCCAAGGCTTCAGCTTCAACGCCAACTTCCAGTTCGAGATCAACACGACCAGCGTGCTCCACATGGTCACCGGCTTCCTGGTGAATCCAATCTCCGGTCAGACCACGGCCAACCAGTCGGTCACGATTCAAAAGGGTGTGGAGGTCGACGCCGGCGGCCAGCTTGCCATCTTCGGCAGCTTCACTGTCGGCGGCGAATTCGACCTTAACCTGAGCGCGAATGGCCTGGCTCTCAACGTCAATGCAACGCTCAACGTGTTCGGCATCAATCTCTCCGTGGTCGGCGACGCCGAGATCGACTATGGTGCCCAGGCCGGGCTGATCCTGGATATCGGCGTGAACGGTTCCATCAACCTGCCATTGAGCTTCGGCAACCTGACCGGTAACGCCGAGGTGGATCTCAACACGATTCAGGGGGTCTACGACGTCTCGATCACGAATGTGAGCGGCAGCCTGCTGGGCTTGAGCGCCAGCGGTTCGGCTTCGATCACCGACAACCAGGGCGACGTTAGCCTCAGCGGCAACCTGAACGTGAACTTCCTGAACATCGTCAATCTTGCCTTCTCCGGCAACTACGATAGCAACGGCTCGTTCAGCTTCACCGCCGCGGCCGGCTTCTCGCTCGACCTGGCGGGACTCTTCGGCGTGGGCTTCAGCGGTACGGTCACGATCGACAACAGCGGGTTCTCATCGAACATTTATGCGTACCTGGATGTCGTGGGGATTACGACTTACGGCTCGGCTTCGTTGTCCTATCAGGGCGGCGCGTTCTACATCAACGTCAACATCGACGGCGTCAACCTGGTGAACGTTTACCTCGGAAGCTCCACGCCGCCGACCGACAACATCGAGATCCAGAATTTCTCCGTGCCGCAGCAGGGTACCGAGGAGCAAGCGATCACGACGAGCGCGACGGTCGTCGACCCAGATTACTCCACCATCATCAACAACGGTGATGGGGAAAACATGACGGTGACCTGGACGGTCACCAAGAACGGACAGCCGTTCTCCACCTACACCCAGTACTATGCCTACGAGCACTACACGACTATCTTCCACGGCTCGGGTACCAGCACCTTCAGCTTCGTCCCGGACGACGCCGGGATTTACCAGGTGACAGCCGCCGTCGAGAAGTACATTTACAACTTCAATGACAACGACAACGTTCAGTTCATCGGCCCTGTCACGTCGGTGGGCACGGTCGTGGTCGCCGGGCTGCCGCCCACGCTCAGCAGCATTTCGGCGCCGCGATTCGCGCAAGTCGGCCAGTCCGTGAACCTCTCGGCCAGCGCCAGCGATCCCAGCCCGGTCGAGTCTCCCTTGACCTATTCCTGGGACATCAGCCGGAACGGCCAGCCGTTCCAGACGGGTTCGGGTTCGTCGTACAGCTTCACGCCCAGTGCCCCGGGAGTTTTCACCGAGACCTTGACCGTGTCCGACCCCGCCGGTCGGTCGGTCTCCCAGACCGAGACGACGCTCGTCTCCGGCGGCGTCATCACGGTCACGAGCGCCGCCTCGACCGACATGCCCACGGACGGTTCGGTGACGCTGGCCGAGGCCCTGGAATACACGGCCGCGTTCCCCGGCTCGTACCAGATCGACTTCGCTCCGTCGCTGTCCGGTCAGACGATCACTCTGCCCGCCGCGCTGACGATCACAGGCGACGTGACGATCGACGGCACGGACGCTCCCGGCCTGGTCTTGAGCGGCAGCGCCGGGGCCTCCGCAGGGAGCACCGCGCTCACGGTGGGCGCCGGCGCCACGGTCACGCTACGGGATCTGACCGTCTCCGGCGGGTCCGGCCTCTTCGGCGGAGCCATCGACAACAATGGCATCCTCACGCTGGCTGATTCGACGATCGAGAACAGCTCGGCACAGTACGGCGGAGGCATCTTCAACAGCAGCGCGGCGACCCTGACCGTCATCGATAGCACAATCGCCAACAACGCCGCGACCAACCAGGCCGGCGGCGGCATCGACAACCAGGGAACGGTGACGTTGATCGATAGCACGATCGCCAGCAACCGCTCCGCCAGTACCGGCGGCGGCGTCTACAATGTATCGGGTGGGACAGTGAACCTCCAGGGAACCATTATCGCCACCAACTCGGCCCCTGGCGCCAGTCCCGACGTCTACGGCACCTTCACCTCGCTGGGCAATAACCTGATCGGCAACACGGCCGGCGCCACGGGCTTCACGGCCTCGGACCTGACCAACGTCGCCAATCCCGGGCTAGCCCCGCTTGCCTCCAACGGCGGCCCGACCCCGACGATCGCGCTCTTGCCCGGCAGCCCGGCCCTGGACGCCGGTTTCGTACCCGCGGTCAGCACCCCGACGCTGCCCGGCCTGGTCCACGAGTGGAACGGCGAGGGCAACGCCAACGACTCGGCGGGCTCGAGCAACGGCACCCTCACAGGCACCGGCGTTGCCTACGCGACCGGAGTCGTCGGCCAGGCCTTCCAGTTCAATGGCAGCGGCGGCTATGTCACCCTGCCCACCTCGGCCGACGTCACCGGCACCGGGCCCCTCTCCATCTCCGTCTGGATCAAGACCTCCAGCGACGGCGTGATCGTCCAGCAACGCGACCCCAACAACAGCAACGGCGAGTACCAGCTCGCCGTCCAGGGCGGCAAGGTCTACTGGTGGGACAACGCCAACGGGCAATACGGCTTCCAGGTCACCTCCACCCGGGTCGTCGCCGACGGCCAGTGGCACCACATCGTCGCCGTCCGCGAAGCCAACGGCGCCGGCCAGATCTTCATCGACGGCCAGCTCGACAGCAGCAAGAGCGGGATTGCCGTTCCCCTGGGCAGCGGGATCGGCGTCTACATCGGCGAGGACGTCCGGGACCTCTATTACGAATCCCAGGGCTACAGCCCCGAGATCTTTACCGGTCTGATCGACCAGGTCGGTCTCTACAATGCGGCCCTCAGCCCTGTCCAGGTCCAGACCTTGTACAACGATGGCACCATCCCGCAGGCGACCGACGAGCGCGGCCTCACCCGGTCCCACAACGGCGCGCCCGACATCGGCGCCTTCGAGAGCCAGCCCTACGTAGTCACCAGCACGGCCGACAGCGGGCCCGGTTCGCTCCGTCAGGCCGTCATCGACGACGTCGGCGGGGTGCAGCCGATCGTCTTCGATCCCTCGCTCACGGGCCAGACGATCACCGTGGGCAGCGGCCCGATCGCGATCAATCACAACGTGACGATCACTGGCCCCGGCGCAAACGACCTGACCATCAGCGGCACGGACAATACCGAGATTTTCAAGGTCGACCCGGGTGCCACCGTCTCGATCTCGGGCGTGACCCTGGCCAACGGCTTCCAGAACCAGTACTCCAGCGGCCAGGGTGGCGCGATCGACAACGCCGGCACGCTGAACCTGAGCTCCGTGGTCCTGAGCGACAACGGTGCGCAGGGCCTGATGACGGCCGTTCCCCAGGGTGGTTTCAGTTCGGTACCAGGCACGCTGCCTCCCGGCGGAGACGCCTTCGGTGGCGCCATCTACAATGCCGGCACGCTGAATGTCAGCGGTAGCACGTTCAGCGGAAACTGGGCCCGCGGCGGCGAAGGAGCCGAGTACGGCGGCAATGCCCACGGCGGTGCGATCTACAACGCCCAGGGGGCCCTCCTGACGGCTGCCGACGACACCTTCGCCTCCAACTACGCCCAGGGCGGACAAGGCGACGAGGGCTATAACGGCGTCGAATACAGCTACGGTGGCGGGGCCTATGGAGGTGCCATCGACAACGCCGGCATCGCCTTGATCAGCAGTACCTCCATCGCTTTCGGCAACGTGGCTCCAGGCACCGGCACGAGCGGCCAGGCCGGGGCCGCGACCGCTGGCGCGGGCGTTTACAACGAGGCCACAGCCGCGCTGTCCCTGGTCAACACCATCGTGTCGAACGATTCCGGCGGCAACGACGTCGTCAACCTGGGCACGCTCAGCGGCACCAACAACCTCGTGATGTCCAGCTCAAACGTCCCTGCCGGTGTGATCTCGGTGACAGCCGACCCCAGGCTCGGCACGCTCCAGCTCAACGGCGGAACGACGCCCACCCTGGCGCTCCAGGCGGGCAGCCCGGCCATCAACGCCGGGACGAGCAGCTCGAGTGCCACGACGACCGCGCTGACCGTGCCCGGCCTGGTCCACGAGTGGAACGGTGAGGGCAACGCCAACGACTCGGCCGGCTCCAGCAACGGCACACTGACAGGCAGCGGCGTTGCCTACGCGACCGGGATCGCCGGCCAGGCTTTCCAGTTCAATGGCAGCGGCGGCTATGTCAGTCTGCCCACCTCGGCCGACGTCACCGGCACCGGGCCCCTCTCCATCTCCGTCTGGATCAAGACCTCCAGCGACGGCGTGATCATCCAGCAACGCGACCCCAACAACAGCAACGGCGAGTACCAGCTCGCCGTCCAGGGCGGCAAGGTCTACTGGTGGGACAACGCCACCGGGCAATACGGCTTCCAGGTCACCTCCACCCGGGCCGTCGCCGACGGCCAGTGGCACCACATCGTCGCCGTCCGCGAAGCCAACGGCACCGGCCAGATCTTCATCGACGGCCAGCTCGACAGCTCCCAGGCTGGCCCCGACGTCCCTCTGGGCAGCGGGATCGGCGTCTACATCGGCGAGGACGTCCGTGACCTCTATTACGAATCCCAGGGCTACAGCCCCGAGATCTTTACCGGACTGATCGACCAGGTTAGCCTTTTCTCCCAGGTACTCAGTCCGGCCGAGGTGCAGCTCCTCTACAATAGCGACGGCGTACCGAGTGTCACTGGCAGCCTGCCGGCAACCGATCAGCGCGGGCTGCCACGGATCGCAGGCGCGGCGGTTGACATCGGAGCCGTCGAAAGTCAGCCCGACGTCGTCACCAGCACGGCTGACAGCGGGCCCGGCTCGCTCCGCCAGGCCATCGCCAATGCGACGCAGGGTACGCCGATCACCTTCGCTCCCTCGCTGGCCGGCCAGACGATCACCCTGATGAGCGAGCTCCTGATCGCGCGGAACGTCACGATCGACGCCTCGGCCGCGCCGGGGGTGATCCTCAGCGGCGGCGGGACCAACCGCGTCTTCGAGGTCGCCCAGGGGGCCAACGTCTTCCTCGACAACCTGACCGTCGAGAACGGCCGGGCCAGCACCGGCGGCGGTATCTTGAACGAAGGCGTGCTGACCCTGAACGGCGTGACCGTCGCTTACAACGGCGCGACGGCTCGCGGCAACGGCGGCGGCATCGAGAACCTCGGTGTGCTGACGCTCACCGATGCGACGGTCGCCGCCAACGTGGCCGGAGGCAAGGGAGGCGGCATCGATTCCACCGGCATCCTGAATGTGCTCAGTGGCACGATCGCGGGAAATCAGGCGAGCAACGGCGGCGGCCTGTACGTGGAGTCGGGCACGGCCTCGCTCCACGACGCGATCATCGCCGGCGACAGCGTCACGGCCACCGGCGCCACCGCGGCCCCCGACCTCTTCGGGGCGGTGGTTTCGCTGGGCAACAACCTGATCGAGATCGTCAACAGCGAGGCTATCGGCCTGATCGCCAGCGACCTGATCAACCTCAACCCCGACCTCGGCCCGCTCGAGTTCAACGGTGGCCCGACCCCGACCATGGCGCTCTTGCCCGGCAGCCCGGCCATCAACGCCGGCAACGGCAGCACCACCGCACCGGCGGCGGGTCCCACCCCGGTCCACCAGTGGAACGAAGACGGCAACTCCAACGACTCCGTCGGCACCAGCAACGGCGCCCCCTCCGGCAGCGGCGTCTCCTACGCCCCCGGCATCGTCGGCCAGGCACTCCAGCTCAACGGCAGCAGCTATGTCACCCTGCCCAGCTCGGCCGACGTCACCGGCACCGGGCCCTTCTCCATCTCCGTCTGGATCAAGACCAGCAGCGACGGCGTCATCATCCAGCAGCGCGACCCCAACAACTGCAACGGCGAGTATCAGCTTGCCGTGGTAGGAGGCAAGGTCTACTGGTGGGACAACGCCAACGGGCAATACGGATTCCAGATCACCTCCACTCGTACCGTCGCCGATGGTCAGTGGCACCAAATCGTCGCCGTCCGCGAGGCCAACGGCACCGGCGAGATCTTCATCGACGGCCAACTCGACAGCTCACAGGCCGGACCCGACGTGGCTCTGGGTAGCGACCTCCTGGTCTACCTTGGCGCCGACGAGCGCAACGCCTACTACGGCTCCTCTCCCTTGTACTTCAATGGTTTGATCGACCAGGTCGGCATCTATAACCAGGCCCTTTCGCCGGCCGCGATCCAGACTCTTTACTCCAACCATGGCAGCACTCCGGCCACCCAGCCGGCGATCTCAGGGCTGGTCGGCCAGTGGCAGGGCAACGGGAACGCCAACGACTCCGGCGTCTTCGACAACGCCACGATCTCCGGCACCGTCGGCTATGCCCCGGGCGTGGTGGGCCAGGCTTTCCAGTTCACGGGTGCGGGCTCGGTCGTGGCCAGCGACACTCCGGCGCTCGACTCGGCCACCTTCACCATCGCCGGCTGGTTCAACATCACCCAGGCCCCAGCGGTGAATAACGAGTACATCCTCGCCAGCAAGTACGACGGCGCCTACCACGGCTGGATCCTGCGGATCGGCAGCAACCTTCAGCCGGGTATCTCGGTCACCGGCTCGTCCACGGCCGGCATCAACGTGTACTCACCCACGGCGATCAGTCTGAACTCCTGGCACTACCTCGCCGCCACTTACGACGGCAGCACTGTCAGGCTCTACGTCGACGGCACTCTCGCCGCCGGCGCCAGCTTGACCAATGGCTATGTGCCCAGCGCGACATCGCTCTCGATCGGCTCGGCAAGCTGGGCTAATATCGGTTATCTCAACGGGCTGGCCAACGAGTTCTCGGTTTTCAACCGGGCCCTGAGCTCGGCCGAGATCCAGGCCCTGTACGCCAACCTGGGCGAAGCCACCTACGCCCCGCTCGTCTTGCCGGCCCTCGACCAGAACGGCAACGCCCGTGTGGCCAATGGGACGGTGGATATCGGCGCCTACGAGTTCCAGAGCGTTCCTCCCCTGGCCAGCGCAGGGAGCGCCTCCGGTTACACCATCACCGCCGGGCAGTCGCTGACCTTGAACGCTTCGGCCTCGGTCGATCCCGAGGGGATGACCCTGTCCTACGCCTGGGACATCAACGGCGACCAGGTCTACACCGACGCCACCGGAGTTTCGCCCACCCTGACCTGGGCACAGCTCCAGGCTCTGAACATCGGCGTGGGCACCTATCAGGTCAGCGTCATGGTCACCGCCGGCGGCCGCACCGCGATCTCGCGGGCCGTCACGCTCACGGTCCTGGCTCCGCCGTCGAACTGAGCACGGATCACGATGAGCACCGCCGAACCGAAGAGACAACCACTGCGCCGGCGGCCAACCCGCCGCCGCAGTGGTTCCTCGCGTCGGAGGGAGCGCCAAAAAACTGGGCCGCATGGTCGACATTTCGGCGACTAAATTTTTCGTCAACCAAGAGGTCCGAGCCGCATCCGCCTGCAAATAATCGGGTTGCGATCAGCACAGAAGCCGGATCCTTGGTTTCGGTATTGCTTGCCACCTGATATGGCTGCTTCGCCATGCACCCTTCCGCTTCCCCCCTGGACCATCCTCTCAGCGCGCGTCTTGCCCAGGACTACTCTTCAAGCTACGTTGAGATGATGGAATTCGATGGGACCCGATGGTAACGGAAACGTCGAGTTTCGCGTGATCGCCAACGGCAAGACGCTCTGGTCCAGCGGCGTGATGCGCGGCAAGCAGCCGGCCAAGGAGGTCGATATCGACGTTTCCGGAATCAAGAAGCTGATCCTTCAGGTGGGTGATGCCGGCGACGGCATCGACCACGACCACGCCAACTGGGCCGGCGCGACCATCACCTATGAGGGTGCAAAACCGGAGATCCAGCAATACCACGAGCCAGTCGTCGTGCTCACGCCCAAACCCTCTCCGAGGCCGCGGATCAACGGAGCAAAAGTCGTCGGCGTGCGGCCGGGCAGTCCATTCCTGTTCACGATCGCCGCCACGGGAGAGCGGCCGATTGCCTACCAGGCGGAGGGACTGCCAGAGGGACTCCGGCTCGACCCGGCCACCGGCATCATCACCGGCAGCCTCGACGCCCGGGGCGAGTACCGCGTGAAAGTCACTGTGACCAACAGCCTTGGTACAGCGAGCCGCGACCTGCGCATCGTCGTGGGCGACCGCCTGGCGCTCACGCCCCCCATGGGCTGGAACTCGTGGAACTGCTTCGCAAGTGCCGTGACCGAGAAGAACGTCCGCGACGCGGCCGACGCCTTCGTCAAGGCAGGCCTCCGCGATCACGGCTGGACTTACGTCAACATCGATGACTTCTGGATGCCCAAGAACGAGGACAAGGACCCAACTCTTCATGGTCCCGACCGCGACCGCAGCGGCAAGATCAACCCCAACCCCCGGTTTCCGGACATGAAGGCACTCACCGATCACATCCACGGCCTGGGCCTGAAGGCGGGTCTCTATTCCTCACCCGGCCCGAAGACCTGCGGCGGCTGCGTGGCCAGCTACAAGCATGAAAGGGAAGACGCCGAGCGGTTCGCCGAGTGGGGCTTTGATTACCTCAAGTACGATTGGTGCAGCTACGGTGATGTCGAAAAAGGGACCGGCCGCGCCTACTACAAGAAACCTTACGACCTGATGGGCCGGATGCTCCGGGCCCAGAACCGCGACATCGTCTTCAGCCTCTGCCAGTACGGCATGGACAACGTCTGGGAATGGGGCGGCGAGGTCGGCGGCAACTGCTGGCGAACCACCGGCGACATCACCGACTCATGGGGCAGCATGGCGGGCATCGGCTTCGCCCAGGCTGGACACGAGCTGTACGCCAAGCCGGGCCGCTGGAACGATCCCGACATGCTCGTCGTCGGCTGGGTCGGCTGGGGCCCCGCGCTTCATCCCACTCACCTGACTACCAACGAACAATACACCCACATCAGCCTCTGGTCGCTCCTCGCCTCCCCGCTGTTGATCGGCTGCGACCTGACCAGGCTGGACGAGTTCACGCTCAATCTTCTGACCAACGACGAGGTCATCGAGGTGAACCAGGATCCCCTCGGCGTCCAGGCGCGCCGTATCTACAAGCGCGACGACGTCGAGGTCTGGGCCAAGCCCCTCGAAGACGGCTCCCGGGCCGTCGGCCTGTTCAACGTCGGCGAAGACGAGCAACCCGTCTCGATCCGCTGGCGCGAGCTCGCAATGAACGGGCCCCTGCAGGTTCGGGACCTTTGGAGGCAGAAGGATCTTGAGGCTCAGTCCGATGGCTACTCAGCCAGCGTGCCGCGGCATGGGGTGGTGCTGATCAAGGTGACTGGGGTGGACCCCTAAAACTGGACCACTCGGGATGTCAAGACGTCCGTCGAAGCACTGCTCGAGTTACCGGAATCCTGGCTCTCGAAAAGACGGCGGAACATCTTGACAGTCCGGTTCGTTGTAGGTACAACTTAAGTATGGAGCGCAAACTGTCGAAACAAGAAACTGCGGATCGGATGGCGCACGAGTGCATCGCCGTCCGGGTCCGGCTGATCAATCGGGTGATCACGGCCCTGTACGACGAGGCGCTCCGACCGTACGGGCTGCGGACCAGCCAGGCGAACATCCTCGCGGCCGTCGCGCGCTTGGCCGAGGCCCGCCCCGCCGAGGTCTCGCGCTTCCTGCGGATCGAGAAGTCCACACTGAGCCGGGATGTAGAACTGATGAAGCAAAATGGCTGGGTGGAGTCGGACCCGCCGACCGGTGGCCGGAACCAGACGATCCGGCTCACGAGCCAGGGGGAGAAGCTCCTCGTCAAGATCCGGCCGTCCTGGGAGAAAGCCCAGGCCGAGGCGAAGCTGCTCATTGGTGAGGACGGCGAGGCTGCCCTCCGTCAGATCGCCTCTCGCCTGGGATTCGGAACGCCAGATATCTGAGGAACCACAGCAGCCGATGCGATGAAAATCGCGCGATTTATTGTATATACAACTTACTTTCTTGTCGACTTGATTCTCGATTTTGGGGGCATCAACATGGCAAAACTCGACGACCACCCGACCGTGATCCGGCACCGCCAATCTCCCGTGCAGGTGCCGCCCAAAGTTGTGGACGCCGAATGGCTCCGCCGCCTCTGCCTCGAGGCCGGGGCCGATGACGTGGGGTTCGTCTCGATCGGGCGGCCCGAGCTCGATGACCAGCGGGAGGACATCCTCCGCCTCTTTCCCTGGACCAAGGGGCTGGTGAGCATCGTCTGCAAGATGAACCGGGAGCCGGTTCGCAGCCCGGCTCGCTCGGTCGCCAACCTGGAATTCCATCATACGGGGGAGTGGACCAACGAGGTTGCCAGTGCCATTGTCGCCGCCCTGGAGGACGCGGGGCATCGGGCGGTCAACCCGTCGATGGGCTTCCCCATGGAGATGGACCGCGTTCCCGACAAGATCTGGGTGGTCTCCCACAAGCCGGTCGCCGTGGCTGCGGGGCTCGGGCAGATGGGCATCCACCGCAACGTCATCCATCCGAGGTTCGGCAACTTCATCCTCCTGGCCACGATCCTGATCGACGCCGAGATCTCCCAGGAGAGCTCGCGGCTGGACTACAACCCGTGCCTGGAGTGCAAGCTCTGCGTGGCGGCTTGCCCCGTGGGGGCGATCAGCGCCGACGGGCATTTCGATTTCTCGGCCTGCTACACGCACAATTACCGGGAGTTCCTGGGCGGTTTCGGCGATTGGGTCGAGAGCGTCGTCGAAAGCAAGAACCCCCTCGATTACCGCCGCCGGGTCAGCGACAGCGAGACGGCTTCTGTCTGGCAGAGCCTCGGCTTCGGGCCGAACTACAAAGCGGCCTACTGCATGGCGGTCTGCCCGGCCGGCGAGGATGTGATCGGCCCCTTCCTTGAGGACCGCAAGGGGTTCCTCAAGGCAGTCGTGGACCCGTTGCAGCAGAAGCAGGAGACGCTCTACGTGGTCCCTGGCTCGGATGCCCAGGCCCATGCGGCCAAGCGATTCCCGCACAAGAGAATCAAGCCGATCGGCAACGGACTGCGGCCCGGCTCGATTCGCGGCTTCCTGGAGAGCATGCCGCGCGTCTTCCAGCGGAACCAATCCGAGGGATTGGCGGCGACCTACCACTTCACGTTCACGGGGCAAGAGCCCGCCGAGGCGACCGTCGTGATTCGGGACAAGTCGATCCGGGTCGAGCACGGGCACGTGGGCTCGCCAGACTTGCGCGTGACGGCGGATACTCGGGCGTGGCTGGGGTTCCTGCGGAAGGAGCGGAGCCTCGTCTGGGCGTTGCTGACGCGGAAGATCCGGCTGAACGGGTCTCCCCGCTTGCTCCTCGCCTTCGGCAAATGTTTTCCGTCCTGAACACGCTCGCTCTCGCAAGTTTGACTGGGATTTATGATGTTTCTGGTGTTTTGCAAAGTCAGATTAACCCCAGTTGAGCTACACAATGTTCATATGTATGCTCCAATCTGGTGACTTGTTCGATCGCCCAGGAGAGCGTCGTCCGCAGGGTCTCTTTGAGCATCGCCCGACAGGCTTCGCCGATGGTCATCAGCCGATGGAGCGCCCATTCCTTCGCACGGCCCTGCTTCAACTCGCCCATGAGCAGACTGTACGCCAGCATGACCAGGTACA